>DUOU01000237.1 GCA_012838685.1 Bacteroidota bacterium
GCCTGCCCGCAAGGTCCGCCCCACTTCCTCCCGGATGGTTAAAACGCCGATAGGCGAAGGAACCGCTGAACGGTCGCCCATGACCGGAGGCAGGGGCGCCATGAACACAAACTTCAAATACGGGACAGCCACCATCTGTTGGAGCGACACCGGCGCCGACGAGTATTCAAAGGAGTATCTAATGAGGAGAGGGGTTAAATAAAAAAGAAGAAGGCAAGAACAGTCTGGGCAAGGAATTGCTAAACATTTACGATACGATAGAAGAGACCTCAAATCCTATTATCATTTTTCTTGAGTAAAGAAGAACCATTGTTATCGATAATTTATACGATCGATGGGGAGATTAACATGTTGTAGTCTAGAAAAACCATGTCTTATTTCAAATATTAATGAGATATCTGTATTTTTTTATGTTGTTGGTAGTTTCAAGTTGCGGCCTTAAAGATGAAATTTTTGTTGTTGATGTTCTGTCGGTTCCAACCGAAACTGTTAATTTTCTTTCCGATGTGGCCGAGAACATCGATTATGTGCCGCTTGAAACCAAACAAGAATGTATGATTGGACATATTCACAACTTTTCAGTTACTGATAACGGTAAGTTTTATGTTAATCAAATTGGTCGTGGAATCCTTGCTTTTGACTCCGCAGGGAAGTTTCTCTATAAACTTGATTTGGGGATGGATTTGATTTTTCCTGATTAGAATCGCGAAACACGCTTAAATTTTGTTGCCTGAGCGTGCAAGCCTACAAGGAGTTCTCGCCCATGGGGGCAAACAATATTATTTATGCCAGTATTCTGTTAAAAAACAAAAAATCTCACTGAAAATCGCGGACTATGTTTGTAAGTATAAATATTATCGCATAAATTTGATTTCAGTTTGATTCGATGTTGATGGCCGTTGCGTTTGTGTTTCAAGGCTTGACACTTTGTTTATGAAATAACCCATAATATCTAACCTCTTTCATACATAAAAACAATGAAAAAACTGATAGTAGTGATCATATCTTTTGTTGTTCTGCCCTCTTGCGACAACACGAACAAAAACGTTGAACCTGTCCCGGAAAAACCGGAACTGGTTTTCCCCGCCACAATCGATGTCGATGGGGCCAGATCCAACAACGAAATACCGTTGCTCAGCGACTTTGCCGACGATATTTCCTATATAAAATTGAAGACACCATCGAATGTTTTTGTTCAAATTATAAATGATGTCCAGATTTCAAAAGAGAATATTTTTATTCTCGAAAATCAGAGAGTAATGGTTTTCGATAGGGAAGGCAATTACATAAGAACGATCGGGAAGATGGGCAGGGGGCCAAACGAATATGTATATCTCAGGTCATTTTGCGTTGTCAAGAATGATGAGGGGAATGATGAGTTGATTTTTTATACGGGACCCGAGGGGGACGTGTACAGGTATAATGTAAACGGTGACGTTATCGCGAAACTGTTCACATATCGCTTTGCCGATTACATGTTTTTAATCGGCGACAAATTATTGTTTTCCGGATTCACAACTACTACC
>DUOU01000238.1 GCA_012838685.1 Bacteroidota bacterium
AAACTACTATTGGAAAAAAGTAGAGGCGAAGTAATAATCTCGTAATTTTCAATGTCATAAACAACAATATCCGAGGAATTGTCGAACACCTCTATCCTATCCGGGTCGTTAATGTGGAAGCCCTGCTTTGTATCGTTAGTGGAATATGCGATATACTTTCCGGAGGGATGCCATGAGGGATATACAAAATTCGCCACCCCAACATCCTCACTTAAAGCGAATTTTTCAATTTCTCCATCTTTCATTATGTAAGTGCCGGGATGAATCGCCCTCATATGAATAGACATATTATCCGGATTATTGTCGGCGAACGAATGACAATTTACACAATTGAGATCTGTCATTTTGTTTTCAAGCAAGGCTTTTTCTTTATAGTTCTCCAGATTACGCTGATAAATGCCCATCTCGTTCCACAACTCGTATCCAGGATCAATCAATCTATAGACAATATAAGGGTCTATTTTGTTGTCCATTACATATATGTTAAAAGGCGAGTATGCTAACAATTGGTTTCCCCTTTTTTCAAGAACAGTTACATTGATTTCTGATCCGATACTGTTTTTGATCAGTTTACGCCATCTCCTTTCGGGAATAGTTATTTTGCCTTTATTAAACTTAAAATCAAACGTTGAACCTCCGCCAACCATTCTCACATAACCGACGAATGGTTGGTTTAGCGAAAAATTCAAGGGAGCAATGTTCGTGGGGATCGCCACTTCTTTATAATCAGGGAAAATTTCAGGCGGCTGAATGTTCAATTCGACAATGTTTTTCTTGCATGAACTGAAGGCCAACAGGCAAAACAGTATTATAGGGATTCTGTTTTTCATGCCTTGAACATATAATAATACCAGAATGTATCACCATAATACCTGTTCGCGGTGGATGCGATCGAGGTTTTTCCCCTATTCTCCAAAATCAATTGCTTAAATGAACTGAACCTGTTGATTATATCATTTGAAATGCCATATTTTACCCAATAAGCCGGGTCATGCTCCGAATAGACTATTACCGCCTCCTGCAAACTTTTTGAAAGACTGGGAAGCGTCTCTGTCCCATAAAACGTCTCAACGAATCTTTTAATATTGCTCATATCCTTGGAGAGCATGAGATAAGCTTTCGTAAATTCAATCAAACTATGGTTATTGGGATTTGAATAGATACAATTGATCAGTTCCTGCAACAAGGGATCAAATCCCAATAAATTATCAATGGATGATCGCGGGTCAACCATTATTTTTATCTCGTTGTTAATGTCAGTATTTAAAATCGTTCTATATTCTGCCGCCCACTTACGATAAAAAAGGGTCTTATCCAGGATATCCAAATACTTGCTCGCCACCGGATAAGCTCCCGAGATCAAATTAGTCTCAACCAACCGCTGCAAACATCTGCCCGACACACCACTCTCATAGTTTACCAAGGCCTCGAAGGACATATTCTGGGCAAAAGCTATCTGACCCGTAGCGAAAGCGATGTCGCTCAGCAGATTTGAAACCAGTTGTGTTTTGTCCCAAGTAACCATAAGAGAGTTTATATTTCTTTGATCATACATGAACATTTCTTCGGTTAATTCGCCTTTTTTCAAT
This sequence comes from Bacteroidota bacterium, assembly GCA_012838685.1. GTDB lineage: Bacteria > Bacteroidota > Bacteroidia > Bacteroidales > VadinHA17 > LD21. Next base: position 1,590 of record DUOU01000238.1, read on the forward strand.
AACGCTAGATTGATATAGTTCATATATAGGTGGTTGTCCATTTTCCCCTCACCTTTGGAGAGAATTTTATCCCATTGGCCTGTACGGGAATAATAATCCAATTCCTTTAAAAAGTTATTTTTCAACTGTTCAGGGAGCTCATTTTTCAAAAAGACAAAACCGGTCAAACAGACAATCAATAAAGTGATGGAATATGAAATAATGGGTTTTAGTTGTAACGATAAAATAGTTATCAACCAAACAAAAAGCACCGATCCAACAAAAAAGATAAATGGTAAATAGATAAAAAAAGGAGGTTCCATCCGTGGTTGATAAAAGGAATCCAGCATAAAAATATTGGATAAATCTGCCACCATTCCCAACCTAAATACAACAAAACCAAGGAAAACCATAATCATTGAAACAAAGCAGAGATCAAAAAAATGTCGTTTTTCCAATTTTATGGCATACAATAATGCCATAAACAACAGATATTGGTATACAAATGGCCCTGTAATCCAGAAAAGAATCAATGACAAGAGAATCATTATATGGACGAGGTTTTCATGTTTAGATTTTACTGTCAATAAAACTGCCAACAACATCAATAAAAATGAAATCGTTCCGGCCAGATTATAGTAATTTAATAGGTGCAACACCAAAAATGGAATAACAGGGAGAATACCCAAATATGAGTACTCCCTTTTTCCCGATGTATCCAGAATCTTACAGGATAAATAAGCAATGAAAGTGAGCAGCGATGAAGATATTGTCGCGCCAAGAAAATTCAACGCATAAAACTGCATCAAAAAGTTCGAGATATAGAACACTAAACCGCCTACCTCGAATAAATATTCCTTCAGGTAATTGGATGAAAATTGGAATAGTTGGAATTGCTCCATATAAAAGAAATGGTATTTGGCCGATACTTGGAAAAGTACGAAAAGGGCAACCCATAATAAAGGGAAAACAAATGATTCCAGAAATCTCTTAATAGTCAAGCACATATAACAGTTGTCCCATTTGTTGACTTTACAAATTTAGGCATTGGTTTATTCAGAAAAAACACAAAAAAAGTTAAAAAAAATCATAAATTTTTAATATCGATTAGCTAATCGAACAACATAGACAACATCGATAGCGAAAATACTCTTATAAGTTTTAGGTATCTTTTTGACAATGACTTTCCCAAGAAAATTCATCTTTGGGAAAGGAGAAGTAATCGCTCTCTTCATTACACGATGATAGCAATGATTTACAATACAAGTTATAGTGTCTTAAAATTTCGGGGTTTGAAGAGTATATTTTTAAAAAACAATAGGGTAATCTTGTTAACTTGCGCGAAATTGTGAAATAACCAAAATGGAATTACCAAGTTCAACTATTTTACAAGCGTTCATTCTTACCGCTATAGCCGGTTTAGCCACTGGAATCGGCGGCCTGATAGCCATCCTGGCTAAAAAAACCAATGCTACGTTTCTAAGCGCTTCTCTTGGTTTTTCCGCGGGTATAATGTTATATGTCTCCTTTATGGAGATGATGCCTGTAGCGGGAGAACAATTAATGTCCATTTATGGTGAAAAAACGGGTACACTATTCCTGATTTTAGCTTTTTTTGGGGGAATAGCATTGATAAATATGATCGACTTTTTGGTTCCTGAGGCTATAAATCCTCATGAATTTCACGGTGTTGAGGATATGGACAAGAAAACCGACCTAAAACGCACAGGTATCATTGTCGCTATAACGATCGCCATCCACAACTTTCCCGAAGGGATAGCGACATTCACCTCTGCGCTTGGTTCTTTGGAGATCGCGATTCCCATTGCCGCCGCTATCGCCATTCATAATATTCCGGAAGGAATTGCCGTTGCTGTCCCTATTTACCACTCAACCGGGAGTCGACGCAAGGCATTCTGGTTATCTTTTCTTTCAGGACTTTCTGAGCCGCTTGGGGCACTATTGGCATACATTTTTCTGTTCAAATTCTGGAATCCCGCGCTTAATGGCATTGTTCTTTCAGCGGTTTCGGGTATAATGGTCTTCATCTCACTCGATGAACTTCTTCCAACAGCCGAAAAGTATGGCAAGCACCATGTTTCAATTTCCGGGATGGTTGCCGGGATGCTGGTAATGGCATTAAGCCTCTACCTGTTCATCTGAGAATTATAACACACAATAAATTTACCACAAGCCAATTAATGCTATATTTGCCGGACTGAGTACCATATTATTATACTTTTTAACACAATAGAGACGTATTCTCTTTTTCAGTTGCTGTAATCTTTGATTCTATATGGATATTATCTCAATAATTGTCATCGCCGTGGGACTCGCGATGGATTGTTTCGCTGTAGCTGTCAGCAAAGGCATTTGCGTTGCGAGGTTCAATCTTGGATACACTCTTAAAATGGCCCTTTTGTTTGGTCTGTTCCAAGGAGGAATGCCGCTGATAGGTTATTTTGCCGGAATAAGTTTTGCCGAGACAATGACCAAAATCGATCATTGGGCCGCTTTCGCGCTATTGACCTTCATAGGGGGAAAAATGATCTATGAAGGGGCGACAAAAAAAGAAAATATTGAATGTGGAAGCGAAGGTATAAAAACTGACGACCATTTGAAGAAAATGTTCGGATTGGGCACTTTGATCAGTCTGGCGGTCGCTACAAGCATTGACGCGTTGGTAACGGGGCTGATCTTCGTGCCTTTTCCAAATTTCATCCTGATCGCTGTTACCATAATCGGACTAACAAGTTTTTTGCTCACAATAATAGGATCTTATATCGGAGTTCGATTTGGGAGAAGATTCAAGCTAAACGCCAATGTTGTCGGTGGTGTGATTTTGATCGCAATAGGCTCAAAGATACTGATCGAACATCTGGTCGCCGCTTGACTACTGTTGCCTAAAAATCGTCGTATCCTTACAAAAATAAATGCGTCAAAATAATCTTCTGACGCATTTATTCCTGGAAACACCTTATTGTATTATTTGAAAATAGCCTGTGCGAAGCTATATAGGTCGTGTCGCCACACATGAAAAGTATGCCCACCCGGCATTTCGGAAAATTGATATTTTATTCCGTTTTTATCGAACAGCTTTAGCATCTCCTTGCAATTCTCATAGGCAATATCCTCAGGGCCACCCTGCGTGAACTTAAGTAACTTAACGTTTTTGGCCAGTGTCGAGGAAATCTCGCCCAATCTTTTATCTCCACTATCCATCATCTCCTTATTGTCCTTGAACCATCCGGAACTCATAACGTTTATATAAGCGAACTTGTCGGGATAAGCCATAAATACGTTGAGAGTCTCCAGCCCTCCCATCGACAATCCCGCGATAGCCCTGTGATCCTTGTCGGTCAATACCCTGTAATTCTTTTCAATATATGGCACTATATCTTTCATCATTTCATCGGTAAAAAGATCCGTAGATATGCTTCCATCAGGTATAACAACTATCATGGGAACCATTTTTCCATTGGCCAGAAGGTTGTCCAATATCCAGTTAGCGCATCCAACTCCGGGCCAGGCAGCATCATTGTCGCCTCCCCCATGGATAAGGTACAGTACAGGTAGCTTATCGGATGAAGCGTTATAACCGGGAGGTGTCCATATATGCATACGACGAGTTGTTCCCATTGTTGTTGATTTGTAATAAATCTGGGACAAAGCTCCGTGTGGAACATCCTTTTGCGCCCAGAACGCGCTCTCCTGGTTACGCGAAATGCTCGCAACCGGCTTTATATCTGCGATTCTGGGATACTTTGGATCATACACGGTAACTCCATCAACTACAAAATTATATCTGTAGGCGCCATCCGCTATATTGGGCACAACAATTTCCCAAACACCGTTTTCCAGTTTATTTGTTTCCGCCCCTATAGATCTGATATCAACGCTCAAAGAGACGCTCTCCGCCTGTGGCGCGTAAATCCTGAAGGTTACCGAACCATCGACATTTGCCTCTACCGATTTTAAGTTGTCATTAGGTGTCGGGGTTCGCTGAAACTGGCAATTGGCGGTATAGGCAGCGACCATAAAAAGTGTCGCGATGATCAATGTTTTTTCATAAAGCAAAATTTTTAATTATAGTGAAATTGAAAATGGTTTCTATGATATTGAAGTAAAGATAAAATAAATTTTCCGGGTTTTCCGCAAAATATTCAGGCAAAAGAGGCCACTCTTTCTTGATTTATATCAATTTTTAATAGCTGTTATTTTGTTTACTTTGTAAAAGTTGCGAGAGAGCTGTTAACAAGAAAAAGTCTCCAAAGCGATTAGACCACTTCAATCCGCTTTTGATCCGGATATTTGAAATGAGTAATAATGTTATTATATTGCTGTAAATCAATAGCGAAAAGAGTGTGATTTGAAGTAGAACAGCTTCTGTATAATACAACGTTGTAACCGCCATTTTAATGCCATTAATTTTAACATTTTGATGGTTTATGAATATAACTTTGGTAAATTGAATGGAGACTCAAAAATTTAAGTTATAATTTTATTTTTTGGTATCTCTTCCGAGGTTAAATAGTTCTACTGTAATTTTTAAATCTGGGATTTGGATAATGGAAAAGGAATTTTTTGATACAGTAAGAAAACTCACAGGCAAATTTGTCGATTTGCCCGAAGATCAGTTAAAAGAGTTCGCCTCTACAGTTGAAAGACGGAAAATAAAGAAAGGTAATTTATTGCTCGAGGAGGGTCAGGTCTCAAGAAATATTTTCTATGTGAGCAGTGGGTTATTGAGACTATTCTATTACAAACACAAAAAAGAGGTTACAGAGTTTTTTGTATGGGAAGATCGGTTTAGCTTAAGCTGCATCGAATCACTTTTTCTTGAAAAGGCGAGTCATATCAGTATAGAGGCCCTTGTAGACAGCGATGTATACATGTTACCATACCACAAAATAGTTGAATTATCCGTTGACCGTCCGCTATTTTCCGAATTCATCAGAAAAATTCTTGAGATGGGGCTGATAATATCACAACAAAGAGAAGATTCCCTGAGATATGAAAGTACCAACGAAAGGTATGCCCGCTTTATGAGGGAATATCCTGAAGTAATGAAGCTTGCTCCCATGAATTATATAGCTTCATACCTGCAAATGACCCCGGAATCCCTTAGCAGGGCAAGATCCGCGATCTTCTAAGCCAGGGGTTCATACAGATATATTGATTTGTGTATATGACAGACAAGATCAATATTCAAATTTTAGGGAAAACTCCAAGGTAAAAGGACGTATGTATTTGCCCGATATAAGATAGTTGTTCAACAGAGTTGGATCAGTGATCAAATCTGCCGAAGCGATCGAGCCATTTGCTCCATAATCGTTGAAAATGTTTACAACACTCATATTCAATGACACTTTATCCAAAATCTTGTATTCTATTCCCCCGAATGTTTCCCAATGGCCATTAAAAAAGACATTGTTCATCTTATTGGCGTACTGTTTGCTATAATATCTCAGACTCAGCCAGAAATTCCATTTATCTGTTTTATAGGAGGGATCCAGTTCCATTAAAAATTTTGATACCCCGCCAACATATTTTTCACTGTAATCCAGACTTTCCGTGGAACCGTCGCTGTACTCAAATACCATATCAAAATTCTTATATCTTGGATCTTGAATAGTGGCCAACATGTGCATAGAAAAACCCTTAAAAGGGTTAATTACCACATCTGTTGTCCATCCTACAGTCGCTATATCATAAACTATTGTTCTGGCTTGGGTTTCACTGACCCCACCAATAGTTTTGGTAAAATGGGCCGTCTGTTTATTATTCGCGCTTCTGATATATGATGCCATTGTGGTTAGCTGAAGCCAACTATTATCGTATAAAAATCCAACTCTTCCAAGGTATGTGTCAATTGGCTCCCCTCCCGGCAAAGATGTGCCGCAAAAATTATCGAGCCTCACCCTTCGTCTGTTAAAAAGAAAATCTGTCGCGAGCGAAAATCTGCCGGTAATCACGTATGATGCGTTCAACATCGCGACAGGGTTCAACCATCCACGCGAATAATTCTCAATTGTAACCCCATCATCAACCAATGAAAAATTTTCATACCTGGTATTGTTTGTCGCTCCGTTTATATTAGCCGCGGTATTTACGTTAATATGATCATGTTCAAGTCGTATTCCATAATATATATTAAGTCTCGAATCCGGGCTCCAATCATCTGTCGCGAAAAGAGCAATTTTATTCTCTGTACCTTCATAAAATTCGCCAACTGAATTTAACGCCCAACTTCTCTGTCCGTTATAAAAGAGTCTATCGGGATTTTTCTCAACAGTATGGTAAAATATGAGTGAAGAGCCGCGTACATGCTGATAATTGAACCAGGCGTTCAATCCCAAACGCGATTGATGGTTTGGAGTTGTTTTAGTCAACTGGACAGTTGTCATTATATCCCTGGAATCGGCGTCAAAAAATATCCCTAAGCGCTGTTGGTAGTGTCCGGTAAACTGTGAGCCATCTGAATAGGTTATTCCGCTCATATCGGTCGCATCTTCAATACCTCCGTCTTTTATAATGACATTTTGTGCCTTGGGAGCCAATCCAAGCCTACTTCTTACCTCAAGTTTTAGATCGTTATCAAACTGATAATCAAATTTTACAACAGCATCATGTACATTTTTACCGGAAAGATCGTCTATTTTTCCGGTATAAAATTTTCCATCTGCCAATCCAAGATAACGAACCTCGTCATCTTCAGGCATATACGAATCTATCCCAAGCTTAAACCCATTATACAGCTCAATGCTGCCATCGCCAACATAATAAAATGGAGCCGTATCATAGCCATACAACGAATAGGCGGTACGAGAATATTTATATAAGAATGATATCTCCCCCCTATTGTCGTTCCACCTTTTAGTAAGACCAACCTTGTAAATCTGCATACGTTCAATAAAGTCTACGGATGGATTGTTTACGCTTGTCGGGTCAAAATTGAGATAAGCTCCAAGGGTATAATAGAGATTTTTCCTTAAGGAGCCATTGATGTTGCCATCATATCTTATCAACCCAAACTGATTTGAAGTAATGCTTTGTTTTGTATGGAACCCATCCGTGCCCAACCTTGTTATACTATTTATAGCATATCCCACGTTACCACTTATAATTGCGTTTTCACCTATTGATGTCAAACCCGCGGAACTGTATGAATTGCCCCCGGCCCAATGCCAATGGTCCATTATCGGCCAATAATACTGGCCTACGGGCATTCCATCCTCGAATATTCCGGTTCCCCCGGATGAGGCGGGCAAACCGATAGATATCTCCCTTGGCTTACTGGAAGTTGCCGCGTTTAGCATCACATTCCTGTTTTTCTCCTCTTTTTTAGATGAGGATACGAGATTTATAGTATCGTTTGTTTGCGAAACGCAAAGATTCCCAATAAGTAGGAAAAAAAATGTAAAAATCAATTTATTCATTGTATGCTCCAGTTTTAATGTGAATCAATATATCAATTATTCATGTATATACCATCTCATTCGCGCCTAAATTTAGGAAAGAGTTGGTCAAGTACAATGTCGGTCGGTCTTTTATTGATTTATATCAATTATAGGCCATAGAGATAAATCTTATTTGTTAAATACCCTATTTTTGTTAGATTTGTATGTATTAAAAATGCCGCAAGCGTTGAAAGTAATGTGATAATAAATGTTTTTGCTTGTGCTTGTTTCATACAATCCCATGATTTTAATCGTTCAATAACTTTAAATTTTATGTACAAAAACTTTTTGGAATTAGCGAAATCACGGTATTCTGTCAGAGAATACTCCTCTAAGGAGGTTGAACAGGATAAAATTGATTACATTATCGAGTGCGCTCGTCTTGCTCCGTCCGCGGTAAACAAACAACCATGGATCTTTATTGTCGTTAAAAGTGAAAAAGGCAAAGAGGATTTGCGAAGTTGTTATTCGCGCGAGTGGTTCAATCAGGCGCCTCTTTACATTATAGTATTGGCAAATAGAGACGCCGCATGGGTTCGGGCATCGGACAAAAAGAACCACTGCGATATAGATGCTTCAATAGCGATTGAACATATATGTCTGGCAGCCGCGGATCTGGGGCTGGGAACTTGCTGGGTATGCAATTTTGATGTGGAGCGGTGCAAAAAATTATTTGATATAGGCACCTCCTCCCATCCGGTAGCTCTTATACCCATAGGATACCCCAATGAAAAGGTTATTCCGGTAAAAACGCGAAAGGAGGTTAAGGAACTGGTTAGAGTTGTATAGATCTTTTGAACTATTGTTATTGGGTTCCGATAAAGATTTTAGGATATAAAAAAGCGGTAGAGTCCGATCATGAAAACTACCGCTTTTATTGTGTAAATAACCTTAAACTTTTTCAAACCTCTTGCTTACGGCCTCCCAATCAATAATATCCCAGAAAGCTTCAACAAAATCTGCCCTCCTGTTCTGATATTTCAAATAATACGCATGTTCCCAAACATCTATAGTCAGTAGTGGTAAACCCCTGACTTGCGCTATATCCATTAATGGATTTTCCTGATTTAATGTGCTTGTGACCGCAAGTTTATTATCCTTTCCAACTATTAACCAGGCCCAACCGCTGCCAAATTGGGACTTAGCCGCATTGGAAAATATCTCCCTGAATTTAGCGAAAGATTCAAAGGCCTCTTCTATCGCGGCCATTAATGCGGGTGATGGCTCTGTTTTGCCCTTACCTAAAGAGTTCCAGAAAAACCAATGGTTATAAAAACCTCCTCCATGGTTTTTTATGGCATTCCCGGCCTTGGAAATCACAGGAAATACCTCTTCCAGGGGAACGTTTTCATAAGGAGTTCCCTTTGCCGCATTCAGATAGTTGTTAAAGTATGTACGATGATGTTTATCATAGTGGATTTCAACTGTTCGTGCATCCATAATCGGCTCAAGAGCGTCATAAGCAAAGGGTAATTCCGGTAATGATGATACATTTAACTTTTCCATAATATTCTATTTTAATGTTTCACTTCTAATTGTAAATTGCTGTTCAACCGTTGGCAAAGATTATTATGCTTACGCGATTTAGCAAAAAACAAACAGATAAAAAACCGTCTATTTTATCCACAAATATAACCCTACAAATCAAAAAATAATGCCAATTTTTGGTATAATAGTCAAAAGTAATGATTTTTTATCTTGAAAAACATTCTAATGTTCAAAAGTAATGATGGTTTTCTTCTGAAAAGCCCTTTATAAAGGGCTTTTCAGAAGAAAAGTCGCCTTAAAGTACT
>DUOU01000239.1 GCA_012838685.1 Bacteroidota bacterium
TACCCGAGGAATATTAGGTTCCCGATTATTTAGTGCATTTTTCGATTCGGACTTCGAATTCTAAACCATTAATAAAATGAAACTAAAAATCTTCCTTGTTCTTGTTGTGTTGACGTTGGGGACATCGGCTTTTTCCCAAGTTGTGAAAGAGACCTATCAGTTCGCCATCAAAGGCAAAGATACCCTCTACGTCGATCGAATTTTCGATCCCGCCGTTGCCACATCTGAAAATCGGCCAACTATGATTTACATGTATGGCGGAGGCTGGGCCTTTGGAAACAGGGGTGGCAACTTTCAGTATTTGACCGACATTGGGGTTCAGGTGGTGTCTATCGATTACCGCAAAGCCTTGACCCGTTATGGATATTCGAACGTGATCGGGACGATGCCCGACACCATGAGCTATGCCATTGATATCGCGTTGCAGGATTTGACCGACGCTATAGCCTTTGTGCTTGACAACGCCGAAGAGTGGGGCATTGACACCAAAAAGGTGATGTTCTCGGGGTCGAGCGCGGGCGCTATAACAACGCTTCATGCTATTTACGACATCTGCAACCAGGGGAAGTATTCGAAGAAGTTCCCGGCCGATTTTATGCCCGCGGGATATATTGCCTATGCGGGTGCCATCATCTCGGAAGAGACCGAGTTGAAATGGAACACCAAGCCCTGTCCGATGATGTTTTTCCACGGTTCGGCCGACATGACCGTGCCCTTTTCGAAGCACGAAGTGAACAAGCTTACGGTGTTCGGTCCCGGGTACATTCTGGAACAACTGCATGAAATGGAGGTCCCCAATTGGGTTTATATCGAAGAGGGAGCCGATCATGTGATATCGTACAAACCCTTCTCGGGCTACAATACCGCCGAGATCCAAACATTTGTGAAGAAATTCGTTATTCAGGGGCTAAAACTTGAGATGCAGACAAAGGAGAAGAACCTTGTGGCCCCATCAAAGTTGCCCGGATTTTAAATTATTATCCTGTAGCCATATTTTAGGACTAGATATATGATATTACAATACGCTAAAAAATATTCCGCATTAATTGTCGGGCAACTGTTTTTCGCGACTGTTTGGATGCTTTCGCAACTCGCGATTCCACGGCTGATGGTGGATATTATCGACTACGGGATCATGGTGGGCGATATGAGCCAAGTCGTACAGCGTGGTATGCTTATGTTACTGGCAACCATCGCGAATATTGTCTCACTGTTGATATCGATATACTTCCTAACAAGGGTAACGGCCGGTATTTCAAGGGATTTAAGGAGCGATCTGTTTGAACGAATCATCGACTGGTCCAAGCAGACCAGAGGGAGCTTCTCCAACTCTACCCTGATCACCAGAACGGTAAATGATGTGAAGCAGGTGTCGATACTTATCGATATGTCGTTGCGCAAGATTTACACCCTGACCATCACGGTAATAGGCGCGGTGATTATCTCATTTTCCATCGATGTAAAAATGGCATCGATCATCTTGGTCATTATCCCGATTATCTTTATCCTCGCGCTCAGGCTAACCTCAAAGGCCCTTCCGAAATATAGCCGCATTCGTGAGGCGATTGACCGAATGAACCAACGTTTCAGAGAAAACGTGACGGGAATTCGCGTGGTGAAAGCTTTTAATAAGTCCGATTACGAGACTAAAATGTTCCAAGAGGCGACGAAAGAGGCGTGCCAGGCGAACGTACAGGCGGAATCGACCATGATGCTGTTAAGCCCTCTTGTCCTGCTTTTCACCAACATTTTAATCCTTATCCTGCTCTACCTAGGAGGTGTACGGGCCGTACTGGGAACTATCACGGTGGGTGCCCTGATCGGTTTGATTGAATACGCCATCATGGCCCTCAACAACATCCAGCAATTCGCATCTATTATCACCATCTTTCCGCGCTCGAAAGTATCCATCGACAGGATCCAGGAGATTCTGTCGACAGATGAAGTCTTGCGGATAAAAGAGACAACCGCGGGATTTAAAGAAAACGTCCTGCGGTTCAATGATGTCGATTTTTATTATCCGAATTCCAATGCGGCAGTGTTGCACGATATACATTTCGAGTTGAACAAAGGTGAAACCAAGGCGGTGATTGGTTCAACGGGCAGCGGCAAATCGACCCTAATCCGTCTGATGATGCGGGATTATGACACATACCGGGGCCAAATCAGCTACAACGGTCAAGATATAACTAGCCTCTCCAAAACGGAGATCAACCACATCGTAACGCATATCCCCCAAACCACTTTCCTCTTCTCGGGTACCATTAGGGAAAATCTCCAAACGGGCAAAAAAGAGGCAACAGACGATGAGATCTGGGAGGTACTGAATATGGTTCAAATGGGCGATTTCTTCCATCAAGCCGGGAAGGGGTTGGATTTCTATATCGCGCAAAATGCCGTTAACCTTTCGGGTGGCCAGAAACAACGCATCTCCATCGCCCGCGGGTTGATCAGGGAGACCGATTTTTACCTTTTTGACGACTGTTTTTCGGCCCTGGACTACTCCACCGAGAAGAAGGTGCGGCAAGCCATCCGGAAAAAGCTGTCGGACAAAGGTGTTCTGGTGATCGCGCAACGGGTGGCAACAGTAAAAGATGCGGATGAGATTCTTGTTATCGACAACGGGAAGATTGTTGGCAAGGGGAGCCACCGAGAACTTGAAGAGAGATGCCCGGTATACCAAGAGATCATTACCTCACAAAAGAAGATAGATAAAGGGGGAGCCAAATGATGCGAAACACTGATCAAACAAAAGATAAAAGAGACGATGGCTTGCCCGGTGTTTCAAAAGGGGTTGGCGGCGCCGGCCGTGTCGCGGGTCTGTTGGCATCAGGCAGCGCGAAAGACAGCAAGGGCACGTTTTCAAGGTTGCTCAAAAATGTGGGCCCTTTCAAATGGTTCTTTATTACCGCCATCATCCTCACTTTATTGGCTTCGGGCGCCCAAATTTTTATCCCCCGCCTGATTGGGGATATTATCAATATAATCACCTCTGTTTTCCAGAAAGATATAGGGCTCGACTGGATCGCTTTTAAAAAGGTGGCGATAATTCTCGTTCTCCTCTTTATCGTTCAGTTCTCGGCAAACTATTTTTCGAGCGTTCTGCTGATCAGGATGACGCAAAAGTTGATACGTTCCATCCGCGATCAGATGCAGGAGAAGTTGAATCGCCTCACCTTAAACTATTTTGACCGCTCCTCCACTGGTGATATGATATCGCTATTAACCAACGATCTGGACAACGTATCCAACACACTGCAAAGCGGCCTGACCAACTCTTTAACCGCCATCGTCATATTGGTGGGGGTGGCGATTATGATGTTCAATATCCATGTTACACTGGCTTTGCTCGCACTCATCGTTGTCCCTGTTTCATACCTGTTGGTCAAGTACCTGGTCAAGAAAGCGAAGCCTATATTTCAAAGGAATGCCAATTTAACCGGCCATTTCAACGGGCAGATAGAAGAGATCTACAATGGTGAGGATATTGTAAAGCATTATAACCTGGGCAATGAGCTGAAAGAGGAGATATCCGCTTTGAACGAGAGGTTGTACGAAAGCGAATGGAAATCATCGTTTGTCTCTTTCCTTACAAGACCCGCAGGCGACCTGATTTTGAACGCGAACTACGTGTTGATCGCCATTTTAGGCGGTAAATACGTGATCAGCGGTGTCCTATCTTTGGGAGCTTTTCAGGCCTTTATCCGATACACGCAGATGTTGCGCAATCCTTTCACCCAGGTGTTGGGAATCCTCAACACCATCATGTCCGCCTTGGCTTCGGCGGAACGTATTTTCTCATTCCTAGATGCCGAGGAGACAGTTCAAACGGGCATGGAAACCATCGATATCGGCAAAACAACCGGCGAGATCGAGTTTAATAACGTGGACTTTGGCTATACCGATGAACTGCTGTTCAAAAATGTCAACCTGAAAGTGAATCCCGGCGAACAGTTGGCCATTGTCGGCACAACGGGAGCGGGAAAAACGACACTGGTAAACCTGTTGATGCGCTTCTATGAGATTGAGGGGGGCAAAATTATTTTGGACGGACATAATACGAAACGGTACCATACCGATGAGTTGAGAAAAGCCTATTCCATGGTGCTGCAGGATACCTGGCTTTTTTCCGGCACCATTCGGGAAAATATCGCCTACGGTGCCACCATTTCAAGCGAAAAAGAGCTGTGTGACGTACCGTTGGAAGAGATTAAAGCGGCGGCTAAACTGGCCCATGCCGATAGTTTTATCGAGTGCTTGCCAGATGGATATGACACGATGTTGACCGAAGGAGCGACCAATATCAGCCAGGGTGAACGTCAATTGCTGACCATCGCCCGTGCCATGATCAAAAAAGCGCCTATCATCATTTTAGATGAGGCCACATCATCGGTCGATACCCGTACAGAACTGTTTATACAGCACGCCATGAAAGAGTTAACATCTAATAGTACCAGTTTTGTCATTGCCCACAGGCTTTCCACTGTTCATGATGCGGACCGTATTATAGTGATGGACAAGGGCTCTATTGTAGAGGTGGGCACACATACCGAGTTGCTTGACAGGGGTGGACGATACGCGGAGATGTACACGGCGGGGCAGTTGTAGAAAATTTCTGAAAATAATTATAAAATAACGCCATGAACAATGTTTTAGAAACCATATTGATCGCGTTTTACATATACATCTTGCTGTCCACAATTTCAGTGATTATACTGGAAAATCGCAATCCCGTAAAACGATGCTTGACACGGACTTTATATTAAGATGTGATTTGTAACAAGGTGTTTTAAATTGAAATAAAAAGAGTACTAAGTAATACTACCAATAATTGATAAAAGAGTAAAAATTGGATCAAGAATAGATATATTTACAGGAAAAAACGAATTGGACTATTTTGATTATCGCGGGACTTTTTGAAGTGGTATTTGCTTCGTGTTTGGGAAAAGCCAAAACAGCGACAGGGCAAGAACTGTATTTGTGGTATGCCGGTTTTTTGGTTTCGTTGACAATAAGTATGGTTTTACTTGTCAAAGCGACACAGAGTTTGCCTATCGGGACAGCTTATGCCGTGTGGACAGGTATTGGCGCAATTGGAACGGTTTTAGTCGGAATTTTTGTTTTCAACGAACCCGCGACATTTTCGCGGATATTTTTTTTAATAACTTTGATTGGCTCTATCATTGGATTAAGGGTAGTCTCCTATTAATCGGCGAATATTGAGGAGCAGCGCGGCCAAATCGCCCGCAATCCCCAATATTTCGTGCAGACAGCCATCGGGGACAAGCTTTAAAAAAGAGACTTCCCGACAGAGAAAAGATTTGGGTACTTAAACTATTATGCTGTATTTTTTGTATGTTGGAGGCGAAAACCAGCCCGCCGCGGGTCTCCAATGTTAGCAGTAATATTAACAAAACCAATATACCGATGAATATTAGAGCAATAACTTTGGGGTTTCTACTTTCACTGATCATACCAAGTTGTGTTGTTTATCATCCACAGACAACCGATATTCCCTTGATCAGCGAGAAAAACGATCTAAGAATAGATGCCGGCATTTCGGCGATTCCTTCAGCCCATGCGACGATTTCTTATGGATTAACCGATAAAATAGCTATTCAGGGATTTGGGAGCTTTGGAAGTTTTGGCGATGATAATAGATACTATTTTCAAGCAACTTCAGGAATTTATAATAACAGGGGAAACGGCCAGGTATTGGAACTATATGGTGGATTTGGATATGGGCATGGAGATGCTCAAACACCATTTAGAGATCCGGGAATTTTATTCGGTGACTATCAACTATATTTTGGGCAACTAAATTATGGGAAAATAGCGACCGAACAATCAATCTTTGAAATGGGATTTGGAATAAAAACAGGATATTTAAGTTCACATTTGACTGACGAAAACTATTATAGCCATACTTCGGATACCGGGCCATATGAAACCTACCATGATAAAAGTTTGTTGTTTGAGCCAGTTGGATTTGTCAGGATAGGTGGACAAAAACTAAAACTTAGCGTGAAACTGGGTGGAGCATTGATTTATAAGTTCACCAATACCGATAAGCATTTTCCGTACAGTCACATAAACCTCGGACTTGGGATAAACTATAGATTATAAGCCAAACAATGGCATAAGCGCCGAAGCCGTCGCGCATCATGCAGCGACAACGGCGATGTACGCGGCGGAATCCCTGGAATTGGGAACTTGCATGATAGGCGTAGTACATCCTTTGGTTCAATATGGAAAAAAAGCAAGAAAATTCAGGGAAAAGCATGGAACAAGGTATGCCAGCAGGAAGGAATTGTTTGTTATCTTTGGATACTCGGCCGTGAAACAGAAATAAGAAACCAAAAGGAGTTTCGCCTCAACCTCAAAGATGGATTAGTGGAGGAATTTCACCATTTCAGTGAAAAATTTATTTTTTTAACCATAAATAAAAAATAGAATGACATTGCAAGAAATACTAGAATACCGTCGTTCCGTAAGATATTTCGACGAAACAAAAGAGATAGACAGTGACAAGGTAAGGCGCTGCATAGAACTCGCGACACTTGCGCCAAACAGTTCCAATATGCAACTATGGGAATTTTATCACATAACCGACCCTGAAATGCTGAAGAAAATATCTCATGCTTGTCTGGACCAAAAAGCAACAGAAACAGCCAAGCAAATCGTAATTTTCGTGACTCGCCGTGATCTACACCGCGAACGGTCGAAAGCTATTTTGAAATTTGAAAAAGGGAACATTGCCCGTTATAGCCCACCGGAAAGACAAGAAAAACGATGGAAAGATCGGCAATTTTACTATAACCGCCTGATGCCGTTTATATACAGTCGTTTTTTTGGGCTACTCGGATTTTTTAGGAAGATTCTCGCTGCATCTATCTCTCTTTTCCGTCCAATGGTAACAACAATTTCAGAAAGTGATATGCGCGTGGTGGTGCATAAAACCTGCGGTTTGGCGGCACAGACTTTTATGGTCGCTATGGCAGAAATCGGCTATGATACCTGTCCGTTGGAAGGGTTTGACAGCCGTAGGGTCAAAAAGTTGCTCAAACTGCCTTGCAGCGCCGAAATCAATATGGTTATTCCCTGCGGAATAAGAAAAGGAACACTTGGGATTTGGGGAGAACGGTTCAGGGTACCGTTTGAAGAGGTGTATAAGAAGGTATAATTAGGGTTGGCACTAACCTGATGGCAACTAAAAAGAAAGTAGTAATTTCAGAA
>DUOU01000240.1 GCA_012838685.1 Bacteroidota bacterium
AGCAAGCATCATAACAGACATGTATTACGGAGAGATGGACGGAGATGGGGACCACATACCCGAAATAATGATCGGAAGGTTGCCGGCGGCCGATACGACCGAATTGGCGAACATAACCTCAAAGATCATACAATATGAGAAATATGACTATGAAGAGAGCAATACATTCGCTTCAAATGCCTTGATATTCACAGGATATGACAAATCATACGGTTACATTATGAACGGGCAGGTCCGTTACGGTTTGGAAAACTATCTGCTACCAGAAAACAATATCAATGAACACCATTTTTACCACTATGATGTCACAAAAGACACTTTGATAAAAATCATCAACCAGGGAAGTTCTTTTATAAATTATACGGGACACGGTCTATCTACCCGGTTGCTGAGCGTAGATTTCAAGACCGCGGATACCGCCCTTTTGACCAACAGCAACAAATATCCCGTTTTTATAAGCAATGCGTGCGAAACATCGACATTCACGACCAACTCTCTGGGCAACACAATGGTCAAGGCCAAAAATAAGGGAATGGTCGCTTTTATCGGAAGTTCCGGATCTACTTACTGGAACGAGGATTTCTATTGGGCGGTAGGGCTGGCCACTCCAACGGACACGCCGACATATGAAACTACCGCCCTCGGGGTATTTGACAGGTTATTCCATACCCACGGAGAGAACCCACCGGAATGGCATACCACTCTTGGTGAAATAGTATACGCCGGCAATATGTCGGTTTCCGCCAGCACAAGTAAATATAAAAAACGGTATTGGGAGAGGTACAATATTGTTGGTGATCCCAGTATGACCCCGATAATCGGGACCCCTGATCCGATTATCGTCGCGATTCCGGACACCCTCCCAAATATGTCCACCTTAATCTCGTTCAAGGGAGAGCCTTTTATGTACGCGGCCCTGTCCAGGCGCGACACCTTGTTGTCGGCTTCTCATATCGGGGTGTCCGGAACAGTGAGTTTTGAAATTCCGGAAATGGAGAACGACTCTATATTGCTTGTTGTAACAGGGCAAAACAAAATACCCTTTATCAAGACCCTTTATATCCATAATGTGTCGGGCGAGTTCATTACGGTGACCTCCGGAACATTCAACGACGACAATGGAAACAACAACGGGAGGGCTGAGTTCGGTGAACCAATTAATCTGGATATCTCCGTTTCCAATCAGGGCTTGACCGATGCGACCGGATTATACGCTAAAATCAGCTCCCCATCGGAGTGGGTTGAGATTATGACAGACTCCGTAAATATTGGTACGCTTCAGGCAAAAACAACGATAGATATCAACAATCTCTTTTCTCTGATAATAAAAGATAGCATACCAAACAATTATTCGGTTCCAATAGATTTGATGTTAAAAGATGATTATTGTGAAAAATATTTCGGGCTTTCGCTTACAATTTTCGCCCCTTCGTTAGCCATTGCCACCGTTTATATGGATGACAGGCAAACCGGCAACGGCAACTTTATCGCTGATCCCGGTGAGACCTTCCAACTTGTTTGCCACCTAATAAACAAAGGAGATGTAGCTGTTACCGGAGATATAGTTGTCAACGCTGACAACACGGATATACTGATTTCCCCCCATGCTCCTGTAACTATCAACCCAAAGGACACGGTTACAGTTAATATAGATATTGAACAACCCGTAGAAATTCCAATAGGCGAAGAAATTCAATTTGAGATAATCTTTTTGGCCGAACCTTACGAAGTATCCCAAAATATGGGCCTTAGGATCGGAGGCGCCGCGGAATCCTTTGAAAAAGGAGACTTTAACTCGTTCCCATGGGTAAATGACGCCCAGTATCCCTGGACAATCACAAACGATACAAGTTTTGATGGCAATATGTCGGCATGTTCAGGCAAGATTTCCCATAAACAGAGTTCAACGTTGACAATTAACGGTTATTATTGTTCAGCCGACACCCTGAGCTTTTATTACAGGGTCTCCTCAGAAAAGAGTTATGATGTTCTGATTTTCAGGGTAAATGGCGAAGACATATTAAAAGCCAGTGGTATAATTGACTGGAAAGAGGTTAAAGTCGCCGTGCCCGCCGGATACAACAGGTTTGAATGGATATACAAAAAAGATAAGTCAGTTTCACTAAACGAAGACAGAGCTATGATAGATATGATCAACTTCACAAGAATCCAACAGATGGTGTTGATAGAAAATGATATAGGGTTAGATTCCATAGTATCTCCAAAACCAAAAGCCAGGGGAATCGAAAACCTCTCTGTTTCTCTGTATAACCTTGGAGTTGACACCGTAAAGGGATTTGAACTGGGATACAGGGTAAACGATGGCGGTGAGATTTCCCAAATATTTACAGATTTATTATACCCTTACGGTGACACTATCAGCGTAACATTCGACCAAAAAATTGACATGTCAAACATAGGTATTTATAATATTGAGGTCTACAACAAGGAACCCGACGACTACCTTGCCAACGACACCATTAAGCTGACAATTGAGAATATTGGCTATGATCTGGAAATTATTGAAATCGTCGCCCCCGTTCAATCCGACAAACTTGGCAGGGAGATTATAACTGTCAACTTACAGAACAACGGGCCGGATAATATCCCAAACTTCACGCTGGCCTACACCATCAACGAGACCGATAAACATACCGAAACATTCGAGGAGAGCCTGATCGCTCATGATAATCCGACAACCATCTCATTTGTCAGGAAAGCCAACCTTTCACTATATGGCGAATACGAAATAAAAGTCTTCAACGAACTTCCGGCAGATATCAATCGTTATAACGACACATTGACAATAACACTGACAAACAATGATATAACTTCTTTAACCGAGAATCCCTATTATATCGAGCTTTACCCCAATCCTTTCAATTCAGAACTATCCATTTTTATTGAAACTACTGTCAACGCCAAAGCAACAATACAAATTGCCGATATTTCCGGAAAGATTGTCTCATTACAAGAGCAGGAGATGGTTTCCGGTGAAAATATAGTGACCTTCCACGGAGACAAACTGTCAAACGGTATCTATCTTATAACGATAAATATCAATGGACAGACCTACACAAGAAAAGTTATAAAACAATAAAATAGGCGGTTTAAAGTTCTCTTATCTTTATATTTCTGAACCATACATCATCTCCATGATCTTGAAAACCAATGTAACCCTCTTTGGCCGGATCAACAAAGTTTGGCCAATCCCTGAATTTTGAATCCGCTACCATAGCCCTCCACGTATCGGACCATAGTTCATACTCAACAACAACGGCCCCATTCTGGATATGGGTAACCTTACCTTTATCGACTATGATGGCGGCACTGTTCCATTCTCCTATAGGTTTGCTGTTCTGTGGATTGGCCGGTATCAGATCATACAATGAAGAGGCGGTACGGTTACCATCCCTGCCAGCTTTAGCATCGGGATGGTTGTCGTTATCGAGAATCTGGAATTCCGGGGCCGACATGTAAATCGGCTGGTCGGGAATTTCCTGGGCAAGAATGAAAACACCACTGTTTCCGGCTTCCGAAATTCTCCACTCAAAGGAGAGCTCGAAATTACCAAACTTCTTATCGTAAATAATATCGCCGCCCCCGCCGCGAGCTACACACTTTAACGCGCCATCTTCGATAATCCAACCCTCACCCGGAAAAGTCTCTTTGTTGTATCCGCGCCATCCCTCCATAGATTTCCCGTCAAACAGGTAAACCCAACCCTCTTCTATTGTTTTTTCAGCATCCGATCCTTTCACTTTTTCTCTGTTTTTATTTGTGTTGCAAGCCATCGCTACCAAGACGACAACTAAAGACAAGATTACTAATTTTCCTCGCATGACAATAAATTTTTGAAATTTTAATATATAATTGGTCGTTTTGTTCCAACAAAATGAATGTCCACATAAACTAAAAAATGATCTTCCCGCGAAGATAGTCAATAAATAATTAACTTTGTACCTCCTGAAAACGGCCATATTAACAATTTTCACAAACCCTGGAGTATTGAATAGAAACCTATTTCTTTCATGGCATTCAAGTTATTCAGATATATATCAGTAACAACAGTGTTCCTGTTTGTTGTTTCGATTAAACTGATGTCGCAGACCACACCTATAGACACATCCGATTATATCCCCTATTATTACCTAAACGCGGTCGAATATAATCTAATGATCGCCGCGTCGAAAGGATACGATAGCGAGGTAATCAGATTGCTTGATAAGGGTGCTGATCTGGAATATACAACTTATGAAGGGGCCAATGCCCTGATTTTCGCCGTGGCCAACAACCAATCAACTACAACGGATATATTGTTATCGGCCCGCTCCGATGTGAACTTAATTACCAAAAAACATGAAACACCCTTGCTGATAGCGCTTTTCAACAATAATTTCGAAATAGCCGAAAAGCTTATAAGAAATGGGGCCAACATTGACTACCGTGACAACTTTGGTGCCGCTCCACTGCACTATACAGCTCTTTACGGAATGACTGCCATCGCTGATCTATTATTATATTACGAGGCCGACATTGACATAAGATCAAATGACGGGACAACACCTTTGATGGCGGCTATATGGGTCGGCAACAACGCCGTAGCCGAACTGCTGATAAGGAACGGAGCGAACATGGAAGCGGTTGACAACAGAGGTTTCACTCCATTCCTGACCGCGGCGCAGTCTGGCAACATCGATATGTTAAATTACCTGAGGGATAAAGGAGTGGACATATATGAACAGAACGATTACAATTGGAACGCATTAATGCTTGCCATTAAAACATCTGAAACTGAGGCAGTAAAGTTATTGTTGAGTTTTGGGGACAATTGGGAAAAAACGTATAAACCCGCAGCCAGTCCGGCCGAAATAGCGGCCAAAACCGGAAACCGGGAGATTATCGATTTAATCGCGAATTCAGGTTTAGATGGTCATTACCGCAAAAATATCGATCATATGTCGTTCGACTTTTCCGGCAGATTTACCAGCCACGGCTTTAGCAACGGAATCTCCATAACCTTCATGGAACCTGTGACCAATATTGGAACAAGATTCGGTTTTGATGTCAAACCCTGGGCCAACAAGGTTTTGTACACCAATAACGACGATATTTTCTACCAGATCAAGGAGAAAAGTTTTTTAGTCTACGGTGGAATCGTTAAAGAGTTTCCGTTAACAAACAGAATTGATAAATTTAACCTTAATTTGACCACAGCATTATATCTAGCCTACTATAACAAGGGCAAGAGTGAAAGCTCTATTATAAATATCAATAACGGTTATAAACTTGTTCCCTCCATTGGAGTGGACTACTCCTCCCCCTTAGGCGGCTTCTTTACCTCCTGGGAATATCAGACAAACGATTTCTATGGAGTGGGCAGATTATGGACAAGATTTGGATTCAAGATAAATCTATATTTCCAGCACAAAAGTTCCCCATTAAAAGAGATATCATGGAAATAAACGGTATAAAGCGGTCGGTTAAGACATTGTTGATATTCATCCTGACCACCATCTCCTCCTCATGCGAGATCCTGGATATTGTCGATTGTTCCTCTTGCTTCGATGATCCGCCAAATACGGTATCTTTGTATATAAAGATCAACGAAAATTACTCCAACCATGACAATGTGGCGATAGATATATACGATGGGGATTATGAGGATAACATATTACGTTATTCTTTTAATCTGAGAGGATCATCAGACACTCCCATCCAGCTGCCGGTGGACAAAAAATATACATTTACGGCCACATATTCAGTCAATGGAAAGAGTTATATCGTATTTGACATAGTGGCTCCAACAGTAAAGTACAGCCCGGATGGTTGCGACAATCCATGTTACTATGTACAAGGAGATAAGGTAAACCTAAAATTAAGTTACACTGAATAATCATAAAAAATCATAAGATTTCAATAGATAAATATCATAAAGATGGAAAATATCAAGAAACACCCACTTTACAAGAAATACTCCCTGGACAACCTTATAAGCTCACTTCTGGAGTTTTACAGATCAAAATTTATCGTTCTTTTTCTGTCATCATTGGTCGTTTCGGCACTAACAATATTTTATACCAATAAATACGTAGATATGAACGCCTTACAGGCAACTTCCGATCCGGAGGAGTTGATGTTAATTTTCAATGATATGGTAGTTCCCCTTATGTTGATCTTTCTTGTTAACCTGCTTTTCTATATGGTTTTGAACCATTATATAATACATTCTCCCCTTGATGAGAACCATAACTTTTTTCACTCTATGAGGCAATCCCTTAATCTTGTGTTTCCCTATTTGGTTACCATGGTCCTGTTCCTTTTCGCCGCCTCTCTCGCGGTATTGATCGGATTGAGTTTGTTGATTGTCGGTGTATTTTTCACCTCGCTTTATATGTTTTCAATTTTTCTGCTTTTACTCCCTATTTTCATTGTTGAAGGGAATAGTATTGGTTCAGCCATATCCCGTTCAATAAAGCTAACGCATAACGGTTTTTGGAAAAACTTGGGATGGATAGCCGTAGTGGTTCTTGTCTATATGGTGGCCTCCCTTCTACTCTCCGCTGTAATAACCATCCCTTTTGCCGGAAATATTCTGAAAACCTTGTTGGATCCGGACAGCGCCGCGACAGCTGTTGCCTATACTTCAAATCCAATATATCTTTTTCTTTCTGCCGCGGCAAGTGCCCTGCTCACACCTGTATTCCCCATTTTTGGAACAATCTTGTACCTTAACGGCAGGGTAAAAGAAGAGACTTCAAACAGAGATATTGAAAAGTCAAACAGTACTGAATATTGAGGCTGACTCTACCCCAGAGATTGGAATCCACACAAACGGGAATAGTATCCGTCTATTTTGTTTACCAACTCAACATGGTTGCCGCACTCAACAATCCTTCCCTCATCCATAACGACAATCAGGTCAGATTTCTGGATTGTAGATAACCTGTGGGCTATTATCAGCGATGTCCTGTTTTTCATCAACTTGGAAATGGCATCCTGTACCAAACGTTCAGATTCGGTATCAAGGGCGGATGTTGCCTCATCAAGTATCAATATCGGGGGATTGGCCATAATTGCCCTGGCTATGCTTACACGCTGACGCTGTCCCCCACTGAGTTTTCCTCCCGATTCGCCAACCAGACTTTCGTATCCCTTCTCTGTCTCAATTATAAAATCGTGGGCGTTAGCGATTCTAGCCGCCTCTTCGACTCTCTTGGCATCAATATCGCCATCTATTCCAAAGGCAATATTTTCAGTGAACGATGTATTGAACAAGATCGGATTCTGGCTTACAATTCCCATAAGATTTCTCAGGTCTTTCATCGCGATATCTCTTATATCGACTCCATCAATAAAAACCCCTCCCTTATCGGGATCAATAAATCTTGGCAATAAGTCTACCAATGTAGATTTGCCGGCGCCTGACTTGCCGACAATCGCTACGGTTTGTCCTTTCCTGATCTCCAGGTTAATATCTTTAAGCACAGGTTCACTATTATATGAAAACCAAACACCCCTAAACTCTATTGAATTGTTGAACCCATCTATTTTTACCGGATGTAATGGATCTGTAATGGTCTCTTCGGCATTAAAAAGCTGTTCTACCCTCTCTATTGACGCTACACCTTTTGAGATATTGAACCAGGCCGCGGTAATTTGTTTAAGTGGTTGGATGATCTGTGTAAAAACAATCACAAAAGCGATAAGTCGGTCGGGCGTCAACGAACCAACCTCTTCCAAAGCCAAGCTACCACCGAAATACATCAGGACAATAACAACAATTGACCCCAAAAATTCGCTTAACGGTGAAGCCAGATAATTTTTTCTTATTACCCGTTTAAATATCTTTGAGTACCTTTCATTTGATTCATTGAACAGGTCTTCCATCTTTTTTTCGGCATTGAAACCTTTGATGATCCTAAGACCTGAAAGCGACTCCTCCAATACCGAAAGCACCCTGCCCAGGTTCTCCTGGCCCAAAAAGGCCTTAGATCTTAAACTCTTGCTGGCCTTGCCGATAAACCATCCGCTTACAGGCAACAAAAGCAGGGCGAACAGTGTCAGTTGGTAACTGGTAACAAAAAGGTAAATCAGAAAAATCACAACAGTTATGGGATCCCTGATAAGCATTGTCAATGAAGATATAACTGAAATCTCTATCTCCTGGACATCATTTGATACCCTTGTCAAGATATCCCCTTTGCGGGCATCGGAGAAATAACCCACAGGCAACCGCAATATCTTACTGTAAATATTTTTACGGATATCCCTTACAGTACTGGAACGAATGTAAGCCATACTGTTGTTTGACAAGAATATAAAACCGTTTTTAAGCAGACTGGCGATCAAAAAAACAAGGCATACTATCATTAGAGCGCCCAGTCTGCCATAACTATCAATAAAGACCGTGAGATAGTACTGCACCAGTGTCGATATATAGTTTACGCTCATTTGAAACTCCCCCGGGTGTGGAGTGGCAACTGTCATACTGAAAAGAACCTTCAGAAATGGTACGGCCAGGGAATATGAAAACAGCGCGAAAACAGCACTCAATAGGTTGTAAATGATATTTGTGAATATAGCTCCCTTATATGGGAGCACATATTTCAAGACCAGTTTAATCCTGTCCATCTGTTTGTGCTCAATTATTAATAACCTGTATAGTTAAAAGGAGAGATAGATCTAAGTTCCTCTTTTATCTCCTCATCAACATCCAATGATTCGATAAACGAAGAGATGGTCTCTTTTGTTATCTTTTCATTTGTCCTTGTCAGGTTCAGCAAAGTTTCATAAGGTTTAGCGTACCCAACTCTTCTGAGAACGGTTTGGATAGCTTCAGCGATAACGGCCCAATTATTGTTCAGATCATCATATATCTTATCGGTATTGACGATCAGTTTGCTCAATCCCTTCAGCAGTGAATGGAAAGCGATGACTGAATAGCCGATAGGAAGACCAATATTTCTCATAACTGTCGAATCGGTCAAATCGCGCTGCAATCGGGATATCGGCAATTTCTCCGACAAATGGCCAAAAACTGCATTGGCCATTCCCAGGTTTCCTTCACCGTTTTCAAAGTCGATAGGATTAACCTTATGAGGCATAGCGGAAGATCCTATTTCACCCTGTTTGATCTTTTGACGGAAATAATCCATTGAAATATAAGTCCATATATCTCTTGATAAATCTATCAATATAACATTGATCCGGCGCATATTGTCGAACAGTGCCGCCAGATTGTCGTAGTGCTCAATTTGAGTCGTCGGTTTGGAGCGCTGCAGGCCAAGAGTATCGTTCACAAAAACCTCAGCGAACGAAATCCAGTCTATTTCGGGATATGCCACTTTGTGAGCGTTCATGTTTCCGGAAGCACCACCGAACTTCGCGGAATAAGGTATCTGGCCGAAATATTTCAACTGTTCATCTATTCGGGCGACAAAAACAGCGATCTCTTTGCCGAGTCGTGTCGGCGAAGCGGGCTGACCGTGGGTGCGGGCCAACATCGCCACATCCTTGTACTCTTCGGCCATTCCCGCGAGAACCTCCCTAACCTCGAAAAGCAATGGTATATACACACTGGTAACAGCATCTTTCAACAGAAGAGGTACCGCGGTATTGTTGATATCCTGTGATGTAAGTCCAAAATGGATGAACTCGCCCCATTTCCGCCATCCATACTCAACGAACTTTTCTTTTATGAAATACTCGACCGCTTTTACATCGTGATTTGTAATTTTCTCCCTCTCCTTGACACTGGTGGCATCGTTCAGGTCGAACTCCTCATAGATAGCCCTTAGTGTCCTGAAACCATCCTTGTTGAAATCTTCCAAACCCGGCAGGGGAATCTCACATAGAGATATAAAATATTCCACCTCGACCATCACCCTATATTTAATAAGCGCTAACTCAGAGAAATAGAGGTCAAGTTCAGCAACTTTGGAACGATACCTGCCATCAAGCGGGGTTATTGCCGTAAGCTGGTTTAAGTCCATTTTTACTTTTTTGTTTTCAAACAATTGCCAAATATATTACTTTTAGCCGATGTAAAGTAACTCTTTTTTATTCAATATATCATATCTTAGATCACAGTTCAAAATGTCTGAAAGAAAAGTCAAGATTTCGGCGGTAAGGTATGCCAATACATACCCATTTTTATTCGGGTTGGCGGAGTCGGGTTTTTACGAATTAGCCGACATCTCCACGGATCATCCGGCAGATTGCGCGAATAAACTGATAACCAACAAGGTTGATATCGGCCTGGTTCCCGTCGCTTCCCTTCCAAAAATAAAAGATTACCGGATTATAACCGATTACTGTCTCGGGGCATATGGAAAGGTGGAAACTGTTTTGCTGTTAAGCAATTCCCCTTTTGATGAGTTAACAACTATTTACCTCGATTATAGGTCATTGTCGTCAATCACATTGGTAAAAATTCTCGCTAAAAACGCATGGAAAAGGAATTTTGTATGGGAAAAAACCGATGATAGTTTCGATTTTAGCAGACTGGATAACCAAAAAGGGGTAGTTTTGATAGGAGACCAATGCATAGAGTTTTCCGAACGATATAAGCACAAAATTGATCTGGCCGAAGAGTGGACAAAATTCTCGGGGTTACCATTTGCCTTTGCCTGTTGGGCAGCCAATAAACCTATTGATCCCAACTTTTTGGAACAATTCAACAATGCTTTGGCTATTGGAGTGAACAATATCCCCGCCGTAGTTGAAAGATATGGCGGAGATGGAATTATAAGGGGAGAGAAGTTATATAGGTATCTCACTGAAAACATAAATTTTAAGCTCGATGAAAACAAGAAAAAAGCGATAAAGCTGTTCCTTGACCATACTAAACAAATCTGAACTTCACAGTTCATAGTTATTCACTTCATGGGATTGTTAAGTTACCGTATAAAATCAAATTCTGTAAATTGTGGGATATAAATAATTATAAGCTCATATTCATAAAAATATGTAGGTTATTTAATTGATCAGATTAAATTCAATTTTTATTTCACATTCTTTATACATACATTTGGAACAGAAAGCGGGGAACCGAAAATTGATTCTCTTTTGCTTCGGATTATTACGACAATAAAACCTTAAACTATGCTGTAATGACAAAGACGATGACATTTAATGAACTCAGAAAGATAAAAGACCAGCTTCCCTCCGGAAGCATGAAAGCAATAGCCGAAAAATTGAATATTGATGAGGAGACCGTAAGAAACTATTTCGGAGGGAGGAACTTTGATAAGGGAGAAATCGTGGGGATTCATTTTGAGCAAGGTCCTGGCGGAGGAATAGTGACATTTGATGATACCACTATCTTGGATTTGGCAATGGAGATGATCAACTCATGATTTTTTCCAAAATCGCCAACTCAAAAGCAAAAGGCCATTTCTTTTGCTTTTTTTTTATTCCGCGACCTCATTCCCGTAATTAATATATCAACCAATCGGAGAAAAAAGATGATTGTTTTTATCAAGTTGACTAAAAAATGGGATTTAGTAGGTTACATATGACAAAAAAACAGTAACAACAGCAAGAAATTGTATGTTTTCAGACCGATAAATTATAAGTTCTTGAACGTATGCGAGTACTGGGAATGAAAACAATGAAAAATCTTGGAGACAACATAGCATGGTTATTAAAAAAAAGAGTAACGAAATGAAGTATGACATACAACCAGGGGTTAAAGGGCTGATTTTTGATTTGGACGGCACTTTGGTTGATTCCATGCCATACCATTTGGCAAGTTGGAAAATAGCATGTAATTCGTTTGGCATTAAAATGACAGAGGAATATCTACGTCAGCATGCCGGAACTCCCGGATGGGCAATCGCGAGGGAACTTATTGCCCTGCACCAACTGGAGGAAAAAGTAACCGTAGAAGAATTTATCGGCAAAAAAAACTCTCTGTTCAGCGATATGCAGAAATGGATCAAACCCATAGAACCGGTTGCCGCCATAGTCAAAAAATATTTTGGAACACTACCCATGGCCATCGGAACCGGAGGAAGCAGGAGTACCGTGGAAAGAACCCTTAAATATGCCGGTTTAACCAGATATTTTGACATTATCGTAACAGCTAACGATATACAAAACTTTAAACCCCATCCCGAAACTTTTCTTAAATGCGCTGAAGCAATGAAAGTCGCCCCTTATCTTATTGAGGTATTTGAGGATGGAGATTTAGGAATGAGAGCCGCGGTTGAAGCCGGAATGATAGCCACAAATGTCCAAAGTTGGTACGATTCCGACTGGGAAAAAACGATCGAAATATAAATTATGCCATATATCTTAAATTTTAGTTAAACTCTGTTTCCCTCTTTTCAAAATATTATCTTCGCGCATTGTCTGAAAAGACTAGGTCTCACATTGAATTATTAACCCTTAAACAAAACATTTAAATCTATGAAAGTAAAAATTTTCATCATATCCTTGATAGTCGCCACCACAATAAGCCAAACCTCCTGTGTAAGAAGTTCCATAAAAACAGTCAGGGTAAAGAACGAACTGGATTCAGTAGCGTACGCTGTTGGGGTTCTAAGCGCCTTTAGCATGGAAATGGACTCTTTGGTTCTTGATCCGACTGTCCTCGCTAAGGGGATGTACGACGTGTTCAATAATAAAGCCTTTATGAACGAGGCCAGAGCTCAGGCGTATATTGCCCGTTTCGAAGCTTTAAGAGAAGCCAAATACTTGATGGAACAGGAAAACATGAACAGGGAAAGATACGCCGCCTATGCCGCCGAAAACGAAGCGTTTCTTGAAGACAACAAGAACAGGGAAGGTGTCTCAGTAACAGAAAGCGGACTTCAATATGAGGTAATTTCAATGGGGAGCGGTAAAAAACCAACTGAAAACAATATTGTCGCCATTAATTACACGGGATATAAAATTGACGGTTCAATATTCGACTCTTCGGAACAGAGAGGCGAAGCTGCTGTTTTTCCGGTGAACAGTGTGATTCCTGGCTTCATGGAGGCGGTATTGTTAATGCCCGTTGGCTCCAAATTCAGGGTTTATGTCCCTTCAAATCTGGGGTATGGCGCTACCGGGGCAGGCGACCTTATAGAACCTTTTTCAACCATAATATTTGACATAGAACTTTTAGCGATAAACGAATGATAATTTTATAGCAATATTTATATTTGACAAATATGCGCTGAAGGAGTTTGGTTTCCTGAAGCACAAGAGACACAAATAAAACATGAAAACCGCAGAAATACACACCAGTAAGGGAATTATGAAAATCCGTTTTTACGAAGAAGATGCTCCCAAAACTGTCAAGAATTTCGTTACATTGGCCAATAAAGGTTACTATGACGGCCTGGCATTCCACAGGGTAATCCCAAACTTCGTAATTCAGGGAGGATGTCCCTACTCAAAAAACTTAAACGACCCCAGGGTGGGTACGGGTAATCCTGGCTATACCATTGATTGCGAAACAAGTGGTAAAAACCAGTACCATGACAAAGGGGTACTTTCAATGGCACATGCGGGAAAAAATACCGGTGGATCACAATTCTTCATTTGCCACAACAGGCAGAACACACAACATCTGGACAGACACCACACCTGCTTTGGAAAAGTTTTCGAGGGTCTCGATGTGATCGACCAGATAAGACAAGGCGATAAAATCGAAAAAATAATCATAATAGAGGAAAATTGAAATGGCTTTTGAAATTGAGGGAAAAATAGTAGAAATACTGCCGGTAAACCAGGTTAGCGATAAATTCAGGAAAAGGGAATTTGTTGTTGAGAAAAAGGAGAGCGGGAACACTGCCCTCTTTATTGATTATATCAAGTTTCAGCTTCTTCAGGATAAATGCGATATTATTGATGACTCTTTTCTCAACGCCAATGTGAAGGTTTATTTCAACATAAAAGGCAACAAGTGGGAACGCGACGGAAATGTAAAATATTTTACCAACCTGGATGCCTGGAAAATCGAAATTTTAGATCAAACCTCTGACGATAAACAGACCCATGAAAACAGTTCTGCCGAAGCCTTTCCTCCCTACATAAACGATGGGGAGGGGTTGGACAGTGACGGAGAGATGGATGATCTTCCATTTTGACACCAAAAAGATTATCCGGCTGTTTGGTGATTTAGGTATATTATTACCGGCCCACCCCTGAATTCTATGGTGAACGAACTGGCCGCAGCCTCATTAAGAGTGCCTTCCCACCAGTTTTTCAATACTCTCTCTCTCAATGGGTATTTTAATCCCCCACTATTTATTACCGTTCCCTCTCCTATTGAAAAAATGGATATACGCTGTCCCGGAGCGCAATCAAAACTACGACCGCTCTTTAAGGGTATAAGCACACCGAAATCGGTTACCATCTTAACATCAAAATCTTCCACATATTCCGCCAACAGCGAAATATTCCCAATAGTATGGTCTTCCCGCATCCCGGTAGCCCCAATTATTGTTATTTCGGTGTAACCCGACCTCCCACACCATTTTACAGCCTTTGTAAGATCATTGGTTTCCTGCTCTTTATCCTCAAAAATCCTGTCGGCAAACCGATTTTTCATTTCATCCGAAAGCGAGTCCATATCTCCCACTATAATATTTGGAACATATCCCGCCTGAACCGCCTTTTCCGCGCCACCATCACAACAGACAATAACTTCGGCATCAGCTAAATATCCCAGAGGAATATAATGCGATGGAAAACTACCGTCAGCGACTACCACTACCCTCTTCGCGGGTCTTTTATCCATTTCTATCCTCTTTTTTATCATAAGTTATCGTTTTTTTCCACTCTTTGAGGCCGACAAACGACATTACAAAATATACGGCGTACAATATTATTGTTGGATACAATCCCCTGGAAAAGAAGAGTACCATCGCCGTAAAATTCACAACTATCCAGAGATACCAATGTTCGAAGATTTTTCTTGCCAACATCCATGTAGCCACAGCCGACAGGGTGGTGATAAAGGCATCTGCCGCCGGCACCGGGGAATCGGTTGCCCTATCAAGAAGTTGCCACACGGCCAAATAACTTCCAAGAAAAATTGCCCCCAAGTAAAAAGCAGTTTTTTTATCTACATGGGTCACCCTAAGCGGTTCTTTTTTAGCTTTAACGTTTGCCTTCCTGTGGGCTAAGTTTGTCCACCAGTACCATCCAAGAACGCTTACCACCAGGTAATAACATTGAAGTCCGGCATCGGCATAAAGTTTATTGACAAAAAATACCCAAACATATATCGCCGAGGTTACTATCCCCACGGGCCATAACCTTGCGTCCTGTTTGATTTCGAGAAACACATAGAGTATTCCCGTTATCGTGCCAAAAATCTCCAAAAGATTGCCCGTAAGCCAATTGATTGCCGCGCCCATACTTCAAATCTTAAATTTTAATGCCAATTTTTATCATAAAATTTGTTCCCGCCTGTGGGAAATAGTAGGCCCAGGTGTTTTCCCTGCCATCCTCATACCAATTTCCGCCATAGGCGTTGCTGATATATTTTTTGTTGAATATGTTGTTCACGGCCAACTGTAAGGAAAACTCCCTGGCAAATTTCACTGTCGGGTTCCAGCTTACGCTCACATTGTTGACAAAATAGGGTTCCAGCATCCTGTCTTTGCTCATGGTATTGTCAAAGTACTGTCTGCCAACAAACTTGCTAATAAAATGTAGTTCAAGCGGAGATGATACAATAATATTGATATCGCTCGTGGAGATTATATTCGGCGAATAGGCTATATCGACTTTACCGAGCTTTTTGCTCAGATAAGATTCAGACCAATCACTTGTGTTATAATCTGTATAATACTCCACAAAATCAATTATCTTGTTTCTGCTCAAGGTGGCGCCAACATTCCATTTCAAAAATTTCCAGGGTTTGATACCGGCACCAATTTCGGCACCTATCCTGTAACTTTTGTCTACATTGGTCATTATGGAATAACCTGTACTGCTCAACTCTCCCGTTGGCACAAGCTGATTGTCGTATATCATAGCATATAAATTAAGGCTTGTGGAGACCTTGGGGGCCTCAAGTGAATGGCCAAACTCCAGATCGTACAACCTTTCCGGTTCAGGGGTCGCCGTTATATCTCCCGCCGCCTCTTTATAATCCGATCTTGTCGGCTCCCTGTTGCCAACAGAAAAAGAGAGGAATATATCCTGTTTATCGTTTAACGAATAAAATATTCCCGCTTTGGGATTGAAGAAACTGAAAAGATGGTTTTGGTCCAGAATCTTAAAGTCGTCATCCGGCCCTCTCATCTTGTAACTCGCGAAACGATACTGGAAGTCGCCATACACCGAAAGCCTGTCGCTTATCATAATCTCGCACTTCCCATATATACTGGCTTCCCCTTTATCGCCCCTATTCAGGTACCACTGGTAATTCTCCGCCATCGGTTCACCAGCCTCAGTCCATATTATCTTTCCAAAATGGTCGCCCGCGAAATAATTCGCCGTACCCCCTATAACCCATTCAATGTTGCCCTCACTGTATTTTAGAGAATAAATTGTACCCAAATAGTCGTTCGACATCCACTTCTGTCGAACAAGATCCGTCTTGTTTACCGAAGCCGACAACATTCCATAGTCGGCCAGAAGCGCGTCATCCTTGTACTCCTCGTAGTATCCCTCTCCAATGGTATAAAATGCCGCCAAAGAGAATGAAAGGTTATCTTTGGCCACTCTGTTCCAAGAGAGTTGAAAATGTGTCTGTATATAATTATCGCTCTCATTGTCGTAGAACTTCCGTACCCCGAGCGAATCGTAATATTCACCCGCTGGATTGTACCTGCGATCCACATCCAACATCTCCCGTGGATTTCCCCACCATCCTATTCCGGTATGTTCTTTCCCATGGATTATATTTAACTTAAGTAATGAAGCGCTTGTCCTATAAGTTGTTGTTATCATAGCTGACCGGTGTTCCGATCCTGTTCTGTAAACATATCCATCGCTTCCCAGGTCTGAAATCCTCATCTGTACCGCAAAATTCCCGTTTAGCAGTCCGCTTCCGGCCGCGAGTGTCATTTTTGAAGTATTAAAGGAGCCAAATGAACCGTTCACCCCGACAAAAGGCTCATTCTCCGGCATTTTTGTCTCCATACTTACAGTAGCCCCAAACGATGCGGGCCCGTTTGAAGAGGTACCGACCCCTCTTTGAACCTGGATATTGTCGACTGAGGAGGCGATGTCAGGCAGATTTACCCAGAATACCTGCTGCGACTCAGGATCGTTCAGCGGAATACCGTCTATTGTGATATTTATTCTGTTGGCGTCCGTCCCCCTTATCCTCATATTTGTATATCCAATTCCGTTTCCGGCTTCGGAAGTCTCGACCAATGAGGGGGTCAGGCCCAACAAAAATGGTATATCCATTCCTGTATTTCGTCTCTTTATTGTCTCTTGATCTATTATGGAATATGTCTGCGGTGTTCTCTTTCCCGCTCTTGTCGCGTTAACCACCACCTCTCCGGCCAGAATATCGGATGGAGTCAACACAAAATCCTTTTGCGTGTCGCCGTTTATCTCAATTTCGCCTTCAAAACCGGCGTAACCAATAAACGAAACCCTAACGTGATATATGCCCGATGAGGCCACTTCAATGGAATAGTCACCGGAGGGAGCCGATATTACACCGGAATTGGTATCGACAATGGTTATTGTGGCACCAACAAGTGGATAGCCATGCTCATCACTTACAACGCCCCGTAACAAATTATCTCCCGATATCTGTCCCAAAAGATTACAGGTCGACAATAAAGAGAGAGAAAAAAAAATCACCGAAAACGTAAAGAAAAACTTGACCCTCATAACATTCAGTTTTATGGGGCACCTAAAAAAACAGATAAGCAATAAAGATACTCTTCTTTTCCTACGCCAGCATTATCTGGTTCAGGTTCAAGGGTATGATCTCAGCCCGTGTATTAAGGCACCCCAATTAATTCACCGCAAATATAGTTCTTAAACTATATATTTCACAATTTTGGTCGGAAATATCGCGTTTTGCTTCAAAAAGAACCTATTTGTTTACAGAAAATGGGAAATAGCTATCAGAACATTTTTCTATAACATCTTTTCCGTTTATGCTGGATGTGGTCAAAGGGCTTCCACATCTGTATAGCCACATAGTTATTCTCCAACATTCCGGTAGTCTCGACAAATTTTATCCCATCTTCGTTGGCTGTCCGCCAAACTTCATTTATTAAAAAGGAGACAAGCCCCATCTTCTGCAGTTCGGGGCGCACACCCACCAACATAAGCTCCAACTCATCGTTCTTTCTCCTTGCCTTTAGAACATGAACAAACCCGAAAGGGAAAAGCCTGCCGTTGGCTTTTCTCAAGGCTCTCGCCAGTGAAGGCATGCCAACCGCGAAACCGGCCAGTTTATCCTCCTTGTCAAGTATTATTTTAACATACCTGGGATCCAGGTTTGGGAAATACTTGTCGAAATAAAAAGCAAGCTGCTTGTCGGGCAGTGGGTATGTACCATAAAGATCGGAAAAGGCATCATTATAAAGATGGGCTACCTCCTCCTTGAATGGAAGAAGTTCCTTCAGCGATTTAAAGCCGACATACCTGAGTCCATAACGACTTTTTAACAACTCAGCCACCCTATATGACCTCTCCGGAAGCTGTTCGGGAAAGGTAATCCTGAACTCCAGCCAGTCAATCTCCTTGGTATAACCGTAATTATCAAAATGTTTTTGATAGTAATCCCATTGATAATTTGAAGCAACAGAAGCGATCCAGTCATGACCTTCGATAAGAAGAGCCGATTGATCCAAATTTGAAAACCCCAATGGCCCCACAATACCGTCCATACCCTCCTCTTTCGCCCAGTTTTCCACTGTATCGAACAGCTTGGCCGAGACTTCGGGATCATCAATAAACTCTATTCTTGTCAGTCGGGCCAATTTCTCGCCCTTCTTCTCTATCCATGCCGGGATTATTATCCCGCAAACCCTTCCCACACACCTGTTGTCCTTGTAAGCAAGCCAGAGTTTTGACCTGCAAATTTCAAAAACAGGACTTTTTTCCCTGTCGAAGGTTTTGAGTTCATCACTTATCAAGGGAGGAACCCAGAACTTATTATCCTTATAATGTTTATAGAGAAAAGAGACAAACTCGTTTAACTCCTTTTTTGTGACTACCTCTTTTATAGTGACAGACATAACCGTTTATTTATTTATTTGTTTATTATCCTTATATACCGAGAAAGTTCACGCGACAAAAACTATCTAACCTTTTGTCAGGAATTATTCGGTTCCCAAAAACAGGGAATAAGAGAAGTATCCCTTCCAACGTACAGAGATTGTCTTATAATCATTGGTATTAAAATTGGCCACAACAGTGTAAAAGTTCTCTCCC
>DUOU01000241.1 GCA_012838685.1 Bacteroidota bacterium
GTTACAAAGCTCCTTACCGTTGACCATAAGCTCAAATCTTTCGGTAAGCCGGGGGTCGTTCCTGTGTTTCTTGCAGAGAGGCGACATCTCCACGGGGTAGTCTATTATGAATGTTGGCTGCATATAACTCCCCTCGCATTTTTCTCCAAAAATCTCATCAATGAGTTTTCCCTTTCCCATCCCGGGCGCGATTTCGATACCCAAATCATTACAAACTTCGCGTAGCTCCTCCTCATTCATGCCCGATACATCAACGCCGGTATGCTCTTTTATTGAATCCAGGATTGAAATCCTTTTGAAAGGTCTCTTAAAATCGATTATTTTGTCCCCTATCGTAATTTTGGTAGTCCCGTGAAGATCCATGGCAACCTTTTCTATCATCTCTTCGGTAAAATCCATCATCCACAGGTAATCTTTGTAGGCAACATAAATTTCCATCACGGTAAATTCGGGGTTATGGCTGCGATCCATCCCCTCGTTCCGGAAATCCTTTGAAAATTCGTATACACCCTCGTATCCCCCAACAATGAGTCTTTTGAGGTACAATTCGTTCGCTATTCTGAGATATAACGGGATGTCGAGCGTATTATGGTGTGTAATGAACGGTCGGGCCGCCGCGCCTCCGGGTATCGGTTGTAGAATAGGGGTCTCAACCTCGAGATATCCCCTGCTGTTGAACAGTTCGCGAAGCGAATTGTAAATCTGGGTGCGTTTACGAAAAACATCCCTCACTTCAGGGTTGATAATCAGGTCGACGTATCTCTGCCGGTACCTAAACTCCGGGTCAGTGACCGCGTCATAAATTTTGCCGTCTTTTTCCTTTACAATAGGCAATGGACGTATAGACTTGCAGAGTACGGTCAGTTCCCTGACATGTACCGTAAGTTCTCCCGTCTGTGTAATGAAGACAAAACCTTTTACCCCAATAAAGTCGCCTATATCCAGTAACTTTTTGAAGACAGTATTATACAGTGTTTTATCCTCTCCTTCACATATATCGTCACGACGAATATACAACTGAATCCTTCCGGTGGAATCCATGATCTCGGCGAACGAAGCACTGCCCATAATTCGCCTGTTCATAATCCTGCCGGCAATGGAAATATCCTGGTAATTGTTTTTTTCGGGAGCAAAATTTTTAGCAATATCTTTGGCGAAGGCATTTGTCTCGTACCTTGCCGCGGGATAAGGGTCTATGCCGAGTTTTTTTATTTCATCCAATGAATTTCTTCTGATCTGTTCCTGTTCGGTCAAACTCATTTCGCTCTGTTTTTAAGATTCCGGGCAAAGATAGTCCAAACATTCCATTATTTTTATGTTGGTTTGAATAAGATGTTGTCGCCAACTTCATCTTTAAAAAATAACGACATTATTTGATTATCTTTGTAAATTAATTGTTTTATGATGCGACAAGGGCGTAGATTACCTGAATGGATGAAGATGCAGCGTGCCAATGGGCTGAATTATAGTAAGGTAAAGCACCTTGTTGAGGATAATAACCTTCATACGATATGTACCAGCGGGAATTGTCCCAATATTGGTGAATGTTGGAACGCCGGTACAGCTACCTTCATGATCTTAGGGGATATCTGTACCCGTGCCTGCAAGTTTTGCAACACAAAAACGGGCAAACCTCTGCCACCGGATCCGGGGGAGCCCCAAAGGCTGGCGGATGCCATAAAACTAATGGGTTTGAAACATTGTGTAATAACTTCAGTGGATCGCGATGATCTTGAGGATGGTGGGGCATCATTTTGGGCCGAAGTTATTGAAACTGTCAGGGAGGTAAATCCGGGAATTACTATGGAGACGTTGGTGCCCGATTTTGATGGCAGGGAGGCAAATATTATGAAAGTTGTCAAGGCCGGACCCGATGTAATCTCACACAATGTGGAGACAGTACGA
>DUOU01000242.1 GCA_012838685.1 Bacteroidota bacterium
ACTTGCTAAGCCGATTTTTGCCTTAAATTCGCAACTGTGTTTTCTTCTTTCTTTTTTCATCGGAAATCATTTTTTAAACAAAAATATTTCACCTTAACAGACTGTCCAAAAAAACGGGAGTATTATATCAATTTCTCGGACCGTTTCACATTTCATCCGTGCAGAACACAAAATGGATAAAGAAAGAATTGATGCTGTCAGGGGGCTATTGAACGGTTAAAGTCATAATGATAATTTTACAACAATTTTTTTTCAAATGACACGATACCATGGCGCTAAGTTTCATTCGCACAGTGGAATATTTCGGTTAAAGAGATTGTCTATATATTATGCGCGGTCAAAAAGTTACTGGATTATTGAGATTGTCGTAACAATCCGGCAATATCATTTTTATTTGGCCCGGAACATGGGACTAACGCTTAGAATAGTTTGACCGGTTTGCTGAATGGTATATTTAACGGATTGCTTGGTGGATTTTTTTATAAATGTTATGAAAACGATCGGATTGGAAAACTTTGAGGAAATTTCTCTCGGACAGATGGAAAAAGTCAGGTTCATGAACCGGATCGACAAAAAATACTGTATGGGAAAAGAAGTTCTACCTGAATTATTTGAACGGGTAAGAGAGAATTATTATGTTTTATCCATCAACAATAATAGAGAGCAGACTTATAATAATATATATCTTGATGATGCCAATGATTTGATGTACACAGACCACGTCCGCGGTAAGCTTAACCGGTATAAGGTACGATTCCGAAATTATGAATTGTCGGGTATTTCATTTCTGGAAGTAAAACATAAGATACCTTCAGGAAAAACTTATAAAAAAAGAATTGAATGTGGTGACAACAGGGAGTTTTCATCGGATCCGTTATCGGTTTTCCTGGACAACAATCTCCCTGCGGGTTATAACGATCTTCGTCCTGTTCTTGTCAACAGGTTTACCAGGATAACCCTTATAAACAAAGAGTTTAATGAGAGGTGTACCATAGATATGGATATCGCATATGAAAAAGAGGGCAACATGGGAAAGTTGGACAATTTTGTGGTTGTTGAGGTCAAATCGGATCGCGACAACATAAAAACCCCGCTTGTAAAGGCTCTTCGCGAGATGCGTATCAGACCAAGAAGATTCAGCAAATACTGTTTCGGACGCACATGGATAGACAGTACCGTCAAAAGTAACGCGTACAGGCCAAAACTGAGGGAAATAATGAAACTTAATTGTAACTGAAATGATGGGAAATAATTTGATGTTGTTTTTCAATGGACTGGAAGAAACAGGTTCTTTCGCCCAAAATTTGGTCAGCACCGGCAATAATCCCGGAACAGGAATATTGAACCTGCTGATCAACCTGCTGATCACCGCCGCGATAATTTTCGTGATCCTCCAGTTTATTTACGCGAGGAACAGCAAGCGAAAGGATTATTACTTCTCGTTTTTTGCGGTAGGTATCACGGTCTTTTTATTGTGTTATCTGCTCAATAACGTCAGGCTTGAGCTGGGGTTCGCTCTGGGGCTGTTCGCCATTTTCGGGATCCTAAGGTACCGCACCGGTGCTATTCCTATCAAAGAGATGACCTACCTGTTCGTGGTTATTGGGGTCGCCGTGATGAACGCACTGGCAAACGACGGTGCCGGAAAGATAGTGCTATATACAACCAATATGATATTTGTCGCATTTCTTTGGATACTCGAAAAATGGTTATGCCTGGAAAGCGAACAGGAGATATTCCTGGTATATGACAACACCGACAACATACATGGCGAGAACAATCAACAGTTAATAGAGAACCTAAGGGCCCGTACGGGAATAAATATCCACAGGTACAAGATTACCAAGGTTGATTACCTGAAGGATATTGTTGAACTTACAGCCTACTATTATGAGAACGATAACAATAATTTGCTTCCAAAAGATCAGAATGAACAGCAACACGAAAAGCCTTCCGAAGACCCAGTTTCCTCTGTATTAAATTAACCGTGCATCCTGGTTACCCAAAACTCCTTAAAAGATGGATTTTGCTTGTGTCGGTTGGTCACAAAAACATAAAAAAACAGGCGTGGTGCTGATTATTACAACAATACAGATCTTAAACCTCATAGATGGTTGAAGGGGTTGGACCTCCTTTTCCGGCCCAGTTGGTATGAAAAAACAGCCCTCTGGGCTTATCTGTTCTTTCATACGTATGCGCGCCGAAATAATCGCGTTGGGCCTGCAATAAATTGGCGGGGAGTTTTTCGCTACGATATGCGTCATAAAAACTCAGTGCCGAGGAGATAACCGGTATTGGTATGCCGTTCAACGCGGCAATTGCCGCAACATTCCTCAACCCTTTTTGCGCTTTATCAATTTTTTCCTTAAAAAAAGGATCCAACAATAAATTGGTGATAGCGGGATTTTTCTCGTAAGCTTCCCTGATCTTATCGAGAAAAACCGACCTGATAATACATCCTCCCCTCCACATCAAGGCTATACCCCCATAATTTAATTCCCAATTATACTCCTTGGCGGCCATTTTTATCAGCGTATATCCCTGGGCATAGGATATTATCTTGGATGCGTACACCGCATCCCTAAGATCATTGATGAATTCCGGTAAATTACCGGAAAATCGCGGCGTTGGCCCTTTCAGTATTTTAGAGGCTTCTACCCTCTCTTCTTTTAGCGCCGAAAGAGATCTGGCGAATACCGCTTCCCCGGTTAAAGTCAACGGAACTCCTATTTCCATTGCGGTTATGGCGGCCCATTTACCGGTACCTTTTTGTCCCGCCGTATCAAGTATTTTATCCAGCAACGGGGCACCTTCATCATCTTTCGTGGCCAAAATATCGGCCGTTATCTCTATAAGATAACTTTTTAGCTCACCCTCGTTCCACTCCCTGAAAACATCGCTCATCCTGTCAGCCGACATAGACAACAAATCCCTCATAATATGGTATGCTTCCGATATCAACTGCATATCACCGTACTCAATGCCATTATGGACCATTTTGACGAAATGTCCGGCACCATCTTCTCCCACCCAATCGCAGCAGGGCCTGTTGTCATCAACCTTTGCGGCAATAGATTGTAATATTGGCCTTACTAACCGCCATGCCTCGCTTGATCCTCCGGGCATTATGGAAGGACCAAGCAACGCCCCCTCCTCTCCTCCTGATATTCCGGTACCTATAAACAACATGCCCTGTTTTTCAACCTCTTTAACTCTCCTGATAGTATCCAGAAAATGTGAGTTTCCCCCATCAATTATTACATCCCCTTTATCCATCAGAGGAAGTAATTGCCCGATTATTTCGTCCACAGGTTTTCCAGCTTTGACCATAATCATTATTTTTCTGGGCATTCTGATGGTTTTTACGAATGATTCCAAATCACTTGAGCCGATAAATTTCCCGTTCTTGCCCCTCCCATTGATAAACCTGTCAACAACTCCCTCTTCAACCCCTGGTACGGTGCGGTTAAAAACCGATACCCGAAAACCTTTGCTTTCCATGTTGAGCGCCAGGTTTTCCCCCATCACGGCCAATCCAATAATACCGATATCCGATAGTTTTTCCATGTTTTCCAAAATTTTCAAATATTACTATTTCTTTTGCTGCCTGAAAATATTTAAATCGTTGGTCGGCCAACCCTTTCCTATTAAATTATCGCATTCCAAAAATCAATGGAAAACAAAAAACCACGAACAACACCCAGATCAGATAAACAGGAAGGTATTTCGCTATGGAAAACTCTATTCTACCTATATCTGCTTTTCTGAAATTTACTTTGTACAGCTCCAGAATCAGCCATAAAAGATTCCCGAACAACAAAATATTGGAGCCCAGTACCGCCAACCTGTTGGGAGTTACTCCATAAGCGCCGAGGCGATAAAAAATAGCCGATAAAGCTATGCCGTCAATAACGATTGTTAAAATCGATAAAACAAAGAGTACCGCGGTGTTGAACCTGCTTGTCGGGTTAATGAACGTCTCCGATACAGAAAAGAGTATGACCGCCATTACCCCCAACAACATCAAATTAAAAATCAACAGGAACTCGCGATCTTCGAACAGGTTTTTCCCGGAAAAAGCCAGCGCTACAAGGAATACAAGCGCGGCGACCAGTACAAGGGGACTGAATATGTTCGCTATTACCGGAGCGACTTTATTGGCGAGCGACCGATAATTTCTTACAATAAAGGTGGCGACAATAGGAATGGAGACAACCCCGATCAATGCGATGTTTTCCATATATATCTCCTCGATGTTGATTCCTATCGTATCAAAAAGTGTGATCAAAATACCGCTCAATATCACGCCAGCTATCGCCATTATCGCCATAAGAACAGCCAGATCACCGTTATATCTTATATATTCAACTCTTTTGAAGAGATTTTTCAGATCAAAATCGATATAAACCATCCCG
Organism: Bacteroidota bacterium; assembly: GCA_012838685.1. Classification (GTDB taxonomy): domain Bacteria; phylum Bacteroidota; class Bacteroidia; order Bacteroidales; family VadinHA17; genus LD21. The sequence continues at coordinate 4,416 of DUOU01000242.1, forward strand.
AAAAACGCCCACATAAGAATTGGTAGATGGATATAAACAAGGTTTAATGTGTCGCTCCCGTTCGTGGCGGGGAGTATGTTGGCGTAGATAGCCATAATTGCCATGATGGCCGCGGTACAGGCAACTTTTTTATAGTCGTGGTCCCTCCTGGTCAGGGTCACGTAAAGAATGAGCCCTCCGAAAACAATCAGTCCGGTATTTCTGAAGTAAAAGAACTCCTCCGGAAAATTGAAGATTGCCGGCATTTTTATCAGGAAACCCGTAACCAAACACGTGACTATCATTTTGATTATATCCGCAAAAAACAGCTTCTTAGAGGAAGAAACAGGTTTTTCGTGTTCCAATCGGATTTTCCAGAATCTTATCAATTCTGTCTCTTCTATGTCAGTATAAATCTCTTCAAAAGCCGTGGCGAACCCCCTTTCGTCGGTTTGGAACAGCTTTTCCAAAGCTTCGGGATTATCGATGTTTTTTTTTATTTCCTCCTTCATGGCCATATATGTGTTGAAATCTTTGTTCTTTAATCAGGTTCTCCCATGATTTAAGATACTGACGGAACATTTTGCGACTTTTTTAAAAATAATCTTCCCGGACTGACCCGGAAACCTCCGTCATAAACAGATATAAATCGGTTGTCTTTAAGTATCCTTATGGCGGCAGTGCTTCCAACTCCCGGTCAATCAAAAAATCCAACCTTATTTATGGGCGCGGAAACATGTTTTTATTTACAGCCCGGCAATGGATTTTGTCAAAACATTCAGGGTTTTTTCGTATCCCGTTTTCAATAAAGTCTTGACATCCATTGTATCCCAATAACTTTGATTAAACAGCTCTATTGAAAATGCTCCCCGAAATCCGGCATTATACAGCCGCGGTACAAGTATATTGAACGGACATATCCCATCACCGGGAAATACCCTGTCGGCATCTTTTAACTGCTCTCTTGGCGGAGTATCCGGAAAATCGTTTATATGAAATACCGGCATTTTACTGAAATTCAATATATCGAGCGTTTCCCATGAGTTGCCTCCCCTGTAGAGATGGTAAAAGTCAAGTAACATAGAAGCTTTTGGATGGCCGGTAGCGATAACTATCCAGGCCTCATCCGCGAGATTGCTCAAAGCGGCATGCCCCCATAACTCCAAAATAGGAACTACTTCGGTAAGATCGGACAGTTCAAGGATAGTTCTGTAACGAACGGCATAATCATCGAGCATTGTCCTGTCGAGCGCCCTCACACCCTGTACGGGCGCGGCTATATATTTTCCCCCTATCTCCGATACCACCTTCATCTCCCTTTCAAGCTGCTCAAGACCCCTGGCCCGCGCCTCAAGATCCTCGGTAAACCATGGAGCGAAACCGATCATATTCTCCAGAACAAGATTTTTTTCTTTCAATCTCGAAGCTAAAGAGCTGGTCGTTCCACCACTGTTCAAATATGCGTTGACATCACTTACCCAAAGTTCTATTCCGTCATATCCGGCTTCCGCAACGGCATCTATTTGCTGTTCAACTGTCAGATTATAAGCTCTTATGGTTGAAGTGTTCAGGCTGATCCTAAAAGGAAGAGTGGAAGGGATGTTTTTTGTGGTTCTATTTGATCCTGACTCTGCTATGAATCCATAACCACCCACCATACCGAGGAGAGCGAGGCCGCCGCTTCCCAAAAACTGTCTCCTGGATAAATTTCTTTTTGTCATGATTATCGGAGCTTTTTCAAATTAAATGAACCTCCTGATATTAACGCCTCCCGCCATTTCAAAAATAGAACCGTTGGAGAATCTCCAATCTCCTTTCGCTATTGAGACCACCGCACGGGCAACATCTTCGGGTTCCAACATTTTACAGCAACAATCGTGTGTTTTTATATGCTCCTCATATTTGGTTCTCGCCTTCCTGGACATATCGGTTTTTACAAGTCCGGGCCTAACCTCATAAACATTGATCCCCTCACATTCCAGTCGATCCGCGAAAAGCGAGGCAACCATACTGAGTCCCGCTTTGGACACACAATATTCTCCCATATCGATCGAGGTCATGGCGGCCGACATCGATGAGATGAATATTATTGAAAAATCATGGTTGCCCTGGAGTTTTTCCCTCAACCATATCATTGTTTGGGCCACTTTTTGTGTAAAAAATAGGGGACCCCTCAGATTTATGGTCATCACCCTATCATAACTCTCCTCCTTCATCGCGAGAAAATCGACACTATCGAACGGCGCTACACCGGCATTGTTTACCAGTAAGTCTATCCTATTGTAATGAGTGGTAATTGTCGTTATCGCCTCGGCGTGTTGATCCGTATTGGAAATATCCAGACTGATAGGAAGAAACTGAGCGTTCAACCCCTCAACCTCCTGTTGCAAGGTGATCATATTTTCACTGTTAGCTGTCTGTGCGATAGCTACAATGTCAAATCCTTTTGAGGCAAGCGC
>DUOU01000243.1 GCA_012838685.1 Bacteroidota bacterium
ATAGGAGGTAGTGCTGTTATCGTTGAATGTGGATACCGCCATATTGAGGACCCTGTAATTGGATTCGTCCCGCAGAATATATTGATCGGCCACGGTTGGACTGAAAGTTTGTTCATATCTGTTTGGAAGTTCGAACCTATCGGCTCCCAGATATCGCTTGTCGGCTCCCCATAAATCGACTACAATTATTAATCCCAATAACACAATGGCATATCTTTCCTTTAATTTGCCCGCGATAAGGCCATAAAGCACGCCGGCCGCGAGAAGAATAAAGATCAATGAACGGGCAGCATCGGAAACCAGCAGCGACTTCCTGTCGGCGATCAACGCACTTTTTACCCAGTCGGGCATTTCCGTCTCGTAGCCGGATATAAATGAGCCGGCAAGGGATGGAGTAATAATGAACAACAACGTTATTCCTCCGGTAATGATGGTCGCTTTCAACAGCCCTTTTTTCAGCTCATTGGCATGTAGTTTTCCGCTAAGAATCTCTTTTAACGCTAAGATTGCCATTAACGGAACGCAGAACTGGACAATAACAAGGATCATTGTCACCGCCCTGAATTTGTTGTAACCGGGAAAAAAGTTGATGAATATATTTGTAAACCACATGAAATTGTGGCCCCAGGCCAGCATTATTGAGAGCAGTGTGGCAATCAGGAGCCACCATTTTTCGGCTCCCTTCAAGAGGAATAGTCCCAGTACGAACAAAAATATCATCGCGGCACCTTGATAATTCGGACCTTCGGTAGAAGGTTGTGATCCCCAGTATTTCACGAACATTGAGGCTGCCGCGGCGTTATTGCTGCTTCTCAGAGTCCTGACAATTTCAGAGTCGTTGTCGAAAGGTCTGCTTGAACCTCCCTTGAAGTTTGGAATGAGCAGGTTCATGGTTTCCCCGATACCGTAGCTCCATTGCGTTATATAGTCGGGATCGAGTCCGGATGACGACACGTTATTGTTTTCCGAAACCAGGTCACTTTTGCCTCTCATCGAATACTCGCCATATTCGTATGTTGTGTAGAGTTGCGAGAAGTTTATGCCTACGGCGAGTATCAGCGGGATTATCAAAATAAGAGATGTGCGCGAAAATTTATTGAATTCTTTGTTTCTCACGGAAAAAATCAGCTCAGTTATAAGCATTATAAGTATGCATATAAAAGCATAGTACGTAATCTGGGGATGTCCGGCGCCCAATTGTAGCGCGAGACCAATCCCGAAAATTATGGCGCCGCCCGTTGCTTTCCTTTTGTAGGCATAATACACGCCACCTATTACCAAAGGTAGGTATGATATGGCCATTGCCTTGGAATTGTGTCCCGCTGCTATTACCTGGATCAAATATGGGGAAAATCCGAAAGCCAAAGCGCCGACAATGGCTAAATATGGGTTGACCCCGAACATAAGCAGCATCATGTAGAAAGAGAGCATCGAAATAAAGACAAAAGCTACCGGTCTGCCATAGGATTGGAGAAGTATGTCGATCTTTTTCCAGAGATTCCCGGGATGTTTGGTCGATATGAGATATGCGGGCATTCCGCTAAATATTGAATTTGTCCACAAAGCCTCCTCGCCTTCTCTCTCCCTGTGTTCAACAATTTCCTGCATATTGACTTTTGCCACAATAGAATCGTTGGCTTTAAGTACTTTGCCTTCAAGGACAGGGAAAAAATATGCGAACGAAAAAATGGTAAACAAAAGAAAGGCGATTATATGGGGGAGGTATTTTTTTATATAGTTCGGTTTCGGTGCCATGGCCAAATTGTTAATTGTGTTCGAAACAAAAGTACCTTAATTTGAAATATTTTGAAAATGGTCTAACAGTTCGGTATAAATATCTTTATAGATATCGATAATTTTATCCCAGGTGAAATTATTTCAGTCGAATTATGCTTCTTCAGATAAATAGGCATATAAGTCGCATAATGTTTTTGAATCATTTTTCCAATTATATTTTTCTACAACAGCTTTTTTCCCATGTTTAATATATTCATAGAGTAGTTCTTTATTTTTAGCGAATCGCGCAATAATCTCAGATAATTCGGCAGGATTATCAAAAGTGTACGAAACCCCGCAATAATTCTCTTCTACAATTCTTACTAATGGATCGCAATTAGATGTTACAATGGGAATTTGAGCATACATATATTGGAATATTTTGTGTGGAATAGTATTGTCGGTGTGCCCAGATTTAATATGTGGTATCATAGCTATATCGGCAGAGTTGTA
>DUOU01000244.1 GCA_012838685.1 Bacteroidota bacterium
CCAAAGCATTTTCAACTCCGGTAAACGCGGCTGCTCCTGTTTTATAATGGAGAGCCTCCGTGTCGATCTCGCTCTCCACGCAGCCAGTCACGGATAAAAGTGACATAACAATATAAACTATATGCTTTTTCATGGCGCGAGATTATTAAACCGGTACCCTACCCCTCCACGTAATGTGCCCCCGGTACCGAAGCCTATCTCACAAAAGCCGAATATCCTTTTCCCGCCGGAAAAACCGAGATAGAGTTCCGCCGGAATAAAAGTCGCTTCCGTCTGTCGCGAAGGATAATCGGTACGTTCAACTCTTGTGGCCACAAACGGCCCACAGAAGGCCGATGCGTAAAGGCGGAAAAATTCCCTTTTAACAATATTATACCTGATCATCGCTTCAGCAGAAAAATAATATGAAGCAACGCTCCCCTCCACAAATTTCTGCCATGTCTGGTTATAAACAACTCTCCCCCCCGCGTCCCATCTCCCTGAAATAGGCCATGCGACCTCCAGGGATACAGGGTTAATTGTATATTTATCGGATATGGGCAACATTTCGGTAAGATCTACCCCGTCGGGATAATATGTGTCGTACATATGCGACTCTATCATGCCATAAGGAGGAGAACTCCCCCACCCTGCCCTTATTTCAAGGATTTTCTCCGGGGCTTCCTGTGCTTCGCAATATGATGGCGACAGTGAGAATAAAAACAGTGCGGACACTATTCCCAAACAGGCGGTAAATTTCATCGGATGTTTTCGTGAGCTCATAGAATTACCGTATCATTTTTGTAAATAACCTCTACTCTCCTGTCGCGATCTCCTTCAGGAGTTACCGATACGGAAACGGGTTCGGTTTTCCCCGAACAGTTGTCGATTATGGTAAAAGTGTAGTCGGCTTCCGTAAAGAGCCCCCTTTTGTACTCTTGTTCCCTCCATATAGCATCTTCAATGGTTCCCGTCAGAACAAATTTTGTGCCCACCTCCCCGTCAGAATTGATAAATGATAAGGGGAAGACCGTCATTTCGCCGTTTATGGTCAATTCCCCTCCATCAGCGGCGTTGAGAGTCAGTCGGGCGGTATCGATATATGTGAAATATTCATAATAATAGACTTCCCTGACAAAGGAACTCATATCATTCAGGGTCAGATTAAACAAGTTTTCGTCAATGCGCTCAAACAGTTGGATAGCGTCGGGGAAAGCCCAAAAATACAGTTTCCAACGGGCACCGGGAGAGTTGAAATCGGTATTCCCCGTATCGATTGCCAAAAGCGTGTCGCCGTCAGCCGCCAGATACCACGTTCCGCTGTTTTCCCTAATCCTATAATCGGGAAAAAACTCGGTTTCAGCGGTTTGCCACACCTCCAGACTGTTGGATCCGTCCGCCAAACTGTTTTCATCGACATATTCAATAAAACTGTTGAGGCTGTTTGCCTTCCCGAAAAGGTCAACCACATTGTGCAGCGCCCCCTCGTAATTGTTGAAAGCGACGACACCGGTTTCGTAATGCTTTTTACCGTCTTCCACATATTTATCGACACACGACCAAAAAAGAATCGTTGTCGCCACAACCAATATCCAAACTCCTTTCTTCATTCCTACTCTATTAAGGTACCTCCTTATATCATGCATAAATAGATTTATCTCGTTTCACCCAACAATCCTGGCAGCCAATACTCCTGTTTTCGCGCCATAAGTCAAAACCTGTAGCCCACCCCGCCCGATATCAACCCCCTGGCGCCGATGCCAAATTCGGCGAACCCAAAAACGGTCTTCCCTACGGACAGCCCCAGACAGTTAAAATGCATGTCGGGCACCAACTCGCTTTTCCTCTCCAAAACGGACAACTCCTCCTTATGCGTAACCAGATGGCCGCCCACGGAGAGAGAGGAGTAAAATCTTACCCAGTCTCTGTTTACATAATTGAACCTCACCATTGCCTGCATTGAGCAATAACTGCCCGAGATCTTTCCTTCGACATAATCCTGCCAAAACCTGTCGTATATCAAACTCCCGCCCAGGTCCCATCTTTTTGTGATGTTCAAGGCCGCTCCCACCCATAAAGGCCCGGTGGTATATTTATGCGAAATCGGCTTTATATCATCCAGATCGAGAATAGGCCCCCTTATGTCTATATCATAGCAACACATAAAACACAATCCACCATTGTCGGCCCACGAAAAAGAACTTTCCGCTCCCCATCCGGCACGAACTTCAACAACCCGTTTTTGTTTCGCCTCCTGGCCCGAATCCTGACCATAAGCCAACATCGGGATAAAACAAAAAATAAAAACAATCAGTCCCTTTCTCATCAAATTCATGCTATAAATACCACAAAATTCGCGTTTTATCTATAAGACGTAAAAAACTTCGTTTTCGTCTCTCTTTTTCCGCTTTTTTATGCAAATATTATCAAGTCTAAAAAATTTCAAGTTATTTCAACGGATCTTGTAACGTTTAACTCAAAAATATCGTCTTATTTATTGGTGGGGTTAATATCATTCACCATAGCCCTAACTACAAAATAGACTATCTTTACATTAATTAACCAAAAACATGTTTGCCCTGAACTCTAAAAAGATTTTTACAATTATAGCGGTTACACTTAGTGTAATCGTTTTTGGATGCAGCGATAAGCTTGAACTAACCGAACCAGTTGCGTCAAATTCCAGTGAACAGGAAAGTGACTTAGTCTGGAATTTTCCAGAAATGGACAGATCTTTGGATCAGACCTCGAAAACCATTGAAGAATTGTTAAGTGTATACAATATTCCTAAGGCTATTCTGGACACTATTTCCACTAAAGAACTTGTTAAAATATGCATGGTTCATCCCCATTGGGGTTTAATACATGTATATAACGACAGACGTACAGGTATGTCTGTTTTAGTGCAAAATTTCAATGGATTCCAGGAATTATTCTATAGGAATGATGCAGCTATTGAATTGCTTAAAGCGTACAACAAACTTGATCCTCTGGCAATTAATCCAATGTGGACACCTTTGGAACAGGGTATATATAGTGCCAAGTTTGAAAAATTTGAGATGTTATTGTCATCAAGAGCAATGATTGATAAACTGGATAAAGAGGGTATTCAGTCTCTGCAAGAGGTAATCATTTCAAAGTATCAAAAAAAGAAAGAACTTCCCGAAATATATTCTTTATGGGACCTGTCAACCACAGTCGCTGTATGCTTAAACATTCTTCAAAAAGAAAATTCGATTATATTAGAAGAATATCGTGGACAAATAAATTACTTCATGAACACTTATATGAGTGAAGATTTACAGTTTTTGGATACTATTGTCGAGCTTTTAAGAACAACTGTATTATGAAACCCTCATATTATTTTTTTGTCGTCTTTTTAGTTCTGTCCTTGTTTGCTTGTCAACCGTTTGATGATCCTGAAACACCGAGCCTCATAAATGATGTTCCAAACTTGGATGGTATTCCAAAATGGGAACTGTCATATTCTCCAACAAAGTTGGAATATATGAACATAGAGGAGCAATCCGTGGAAATAGACTTTTCCCTGGATGAGATAATGGCCGATGCGATTTCTTTCAGAGGTTCATACTTCAGGGATAACGGCCAAGTCTTTGAGGGAGACCTGTTCGATACTTATACCTCTTTCGACAAATTGGTAGGTTATTACGACAGAAACAAGTTAGCCTATAATTTTAGCTATTCTAGTAATATTCTTATCGACGGGGGTGAAATTGTGTACCCTCCTGTCGAATATGCGCTCGCCCAAGAATGTTTTCGCGACGACTGCCCAACAGAGGCAAGAAAAATAATATTAAAGATGGCGCTCGACAAACATAAAAGAAAGACAGGCATTCCCTACCTGTTATCTTTCAATTCAAGAAGGACCGGTATGTTCTTAATGGCCGTAATCCTCGCTAAAGAAAGGGACACCGCATTTCTTGCCACGGTCCGGGAAAATCCGAATATCCAAAATACTTTGCGACTGAACCTGGATACGGAAAGTCTGTTGAATATACTGATAAATACTAAAACTGATTCTACGGTTTGTCAATTGGTTGAAAACTTTTTGTCAGGGAACGAATAATCGTAAAATCATGAAATAACTCGGTGGCCAACAACCTTATAAATACAGTCTTTTTTCTTATTTCAATTGGAATATAGTTTATTGAAAAACTCGTTGACTTGTATATCCCTGTTAACAACAATATAGGTTAATGATCGAGGAGTTAATAGAGGGATGCCGTAATAATGAAAGTTTGGCTCAGAAGAAATTATTTGAGCTTTTTTCTCCAAAAATGTATGGAGTATGCCGAAGGTATGCCAATGATTCTGAAACGGCACGTGATATACTGATCGAGGGATTTATAAGAGTATTCGAAAAGATAGGCGATTATCAGGGAAACGGCCATTTTGAGGGTTGGATAAGGAGAATTTTTATTAATACCGCTATTGATCGCTTTCGCGGTTCCAAACGAGACGCGATGTTTTATAGCCGGCCCATAAACGAAGAGGAGGAATTTGAAGATCCTATCAATTCAATTATGTTGACCTTGGAAGAAAACCAGCTTTTGACCTACCTGGAGTCTATTCCTGAACAATACAGGATCCCCCTTAATCTATTTGAAATAGAAGGTTACTCACATAAAGAGATTTCCAATATGCTCAACATTTCAGAGGAGACATCGCGGGTAAGATGTCTCAGGGCAAGAAATATGCTGGCCCAGCTTGTTGCTAAACACAAAAAAAATGAAGGAAAAAGATAAAAGAAAAACGATATTAAAAGACAAATTATATGACATTGAAGTTCACGACAATCTTCCTTCATGGGAGGATTTCGCCCACAATAGAGATGTTATATATAAAAACCGGGGAAATTCCCTAACCCGGCGAAAATTGGTCTTGATCGCCAGATATGCGGCGGTATTTCTCCTTCTTTCCGGCTTTGCTCTTGGTATCTATAAAATCAATTCCATTAGAAACAATATAACAGTTAACCCGGTAAATCCCAGAAACAAATTAATTGAAACCATAAAGTTGTCCGATGACTCCGTTCAATCTTTGGGCAACAAACCAGACAATGGTATGGAACAAAACATCGCGGCAAAAGATTCTGAAGAGTTGAACTCTATCAATAAGGCCCCATCCGATATTTATCCGACGATAAAAGCGGATGTTGGTACCACTGAAGACAAAGCAGAGATATTGCCCTCCCCTGTTATCGAAAAAAACAGTTTTCAGGCAAGCGAGACATCCATAATGACATTGACCGGCACGGAAGATAATATCGGCTCCGTTGATATTTATCCTATCGTTCAACCTGTTTACATTTTCCC
>DUOU01000022.1 GCA_012838685.1 Bacteroidota bacterium
AGGTTCCTTCGACATCTCTTTCCACATTTATTGAGGCTACACTATTGGTGCCGATATCTTTTTCCCAGTTCACCCCGGAATTGGCAACCACTGTTTTGTTCCCGTTTTCTATACTCCATAATCTCAATGTATCGTCACTGCCCGACAAATTTACCCCAAGCGCGAAACCTGACCGGGCGTCGGCGTTCTCCACAAAAGATGTCGGAGAAGAGTCGCTTATCAGCCAAACCGACCAGTTATTGCCGGCGGAAGGATTATAGTTGTATTTTATTTTAAACGACCAGGCTGTAGGGCCTTCGTCGGGGTGGAGATTCTTGATCTCTCTCCCTATATAGTCTGTTCCGGCATAGGAATTGTCGAAAATATGCCTGAGAGAATATTCTCCGCTTATCGCATCGGTGGTGTCGGCCGCCCATCTCTCCGGATAAAAACTCTCCCAACCGGTTAGGGAACCCGATTCAAAATCGTCGTTTATCTGACCACAAACCAGATATGGAACCAAAAAGAAGAGGATAGCGAGCTTCTTCATAATATCAACTCCCGGGGAAACGGCTAAAAAAAGGGATTTCAACCAATTTGTACCTAGGGTGTTCTCAAAAAGCCAACAATGGAGAATTATTTGATAAACATCCCGAAATATGCGATGAACAATTTGAAAAAAACTATTTTTGCGCCGTTTACACTATTTACTAACGTAAATATAATTATTACCTAACAAATCAAAAAAAATATTGAGATGAAAATTGCAGTTGTTGGCGCTACAGGTATGGTGGGCCAGACCATGATCAAGATCCTTGAGGAGAGAAATTTTCCCGTTACCGAGTTGATTCCTGCCGCCTCGGAGAGGTCGGTTGGCAAAGAGATTGTCTTTAAGGGCAAACAGGTTAAGGTTGTCAGTGTTATGGACGCCGTGAAAGCAAAACCGGTATTCGCGATTTTCTCGGCGGGTGGATCCACATCCAAGGAGTGGGCTCCTGTTTTTGCTGAAAATGGTATTGTTGTGATCGACAACTCTTCAACCTGGAGGATGTACGATGAGATCCCCCTTGTAGTACCCGAGATAAACAGTCATGTTATCAAGAAAGGGGACAGGATTATAGCCAATCCTAACTGTTCAACCACCCAGATGGTTATGGCTTTGGCGCCGTTGCACAGAAAATATAAGATCAAACGTCTTGTTATAGCTACATATCAGTCCGTTACCGGTACGGGAGTCAAAGCTGTCCAGCAGATGATGGATGAAAGGGCAGGTATTGAGGGTCCCATGGCCTATCCCTATCCTATTGACATGAACTGTTTTCCTCATGGCGGATCGTTTCAGGAAGATGGCTATACAACCGAGGAGCAGAAACTTGTTGACGAAACAAGAAAAATCCTTGAAGATCCTTCAATAATGGTAACGGCCACGGCGGTAAGGATTCCGGTTGTTGGCGGCCATTCGGAGGCAGTGAACGTTGAGTTTGAAAAGGAATTTGATATCGATGAGGTAAGGAGTCTTATAGCCGGGTTCCCCGGAAACGTTGTACAGGACGATCCTTCGAAAAACGAATATCCTATGCCAAAATATTCCCACAACAAGGACCAGGTGTTCGTGGGCAGGATCCGCAGGGATTTTTCCAGGGAAAAATCGCTTAATTTATGGGTTGTCGCCGATAATATCCGGAAGGGCGCGGCTACCAATGCCATACAGATAGCCGAATACATGGTGGAGAAGAAACTGTATTAAATATTCTGGAGGAGACACCGCCGTTTTTAAAAAGATTCTCCCCGGTAGATCCATGATATTACCGGCAACATATTTGGTTTATCGAAAACAGGGGAACAATTTTTATCTATAGTGGGGCATTACCGGAAGATATATTGCCGGTTGCCAATAACAGGACCGCCTCGGAGAACTAAAGAGAATAGGGATACCTTTTGAGATGTATCCGTTTAACCTCCTCATAGAGAAGCTCCTTGAGTTTCTCTATGTTTGTTTTATGCTTTGCCGAGATGAAGACCGTGGGAAACGACTGGTCGTTCGCCATCCAGGTTTTTTTGAGATCATTGAGCGACAGGTTTTTGCGGGTCGCGGGAGTAAGGTCGTCCTCATCTTTGGCCTCAAAAGAGAACTCATCTATTTTGTTGAAAACCAGTATGGTCGGTTTTTCCGCCGATTCCAGGTCTTTTAAGGTTTGTGTAACTACCGTTATCTGTTCCTCGAACCGTGGGTGGGATATATCGATAACATGCAGCAGAAGATCGGATTCTTTCACCTCGTTGAGCGTTGACTTGAACGATTCAACAAGGTCAGTTGGAAGTTTTCTGATAAAACCAACGGTGTCCGAAATCAGGAACGGCAGGCCATTGATTACAACTTTTCTGACAGTGGTGTCGAGTGTGGCGAAGAGTTTGTCTTCGGCAAACAGATCCGATTTGCTGATCAGGTTCATCAGGGTGGATTTTCCAACGTTTGTATAACCTACCAGCGCCACGCGTACAATCTTGCTCCGATTTTTACGCTGGGTCTCCATCTGTTTATCGATTTTTTTAAGATCTTCCTTCAGTTTCGATATTTTATCCCGTACGATTCGTCTATCGGTCTCTATTTCCATCTCACCGGGACCTCTGAGCCCGATACCTCCTTTTTGTCGTCCCAGGTGACTCCACATACCGGCCAGTCGCGGCAGCAGATACTTATATTGCGCCAGTTCCACCTGGGTACGGGCATGGGAAGTCTTGGCCCTTTTGGCGAAGATATCCAGGATGAGGTTTGTACGGTCGAGTACATCACAGTTCAGTATATTGTCGATGTTCCTTATCTGGCTGGGCGACAGTTCATCGTCAAATATCGCGTAATCGACACCGTTTTCCTCGATAAAGGCGGCAATCTCCCCAATCTTCCCGGAACCGACAAATGTCCGGTTATCAGGCAGAGTCAGTTTTTGCGTAAAGCTCTTCACAGGTACCAACCCTGCTGTCTCGGCCAGGAAAGAGAGTTCATTAAGGTAATCTTCCGTATCCCGTTCGTCCTGTTTGGGATAGTTTATTCCTATAAGTACCGCCTTTTGTGCCTCTTTTTTTGTCTCTATCATTTTTAAGTATTAAAGTACGAATCCCAGCCACATTGAATATCTTACCCTTACCGGTTTTCCGCCCTGAAGACCGGGTTGCCATCTGGGCGAGGAGCTTATGACCCTTACCGCTTCGTTGTCTATTGAGGGGTCAACACTTTTTATGACCGTTACGTTGCTAACAGCGCCGTTAGCTTCGACTATAAAAGTGATAAGAACCCTCCCCTGTATCTTTTTGTCGACAGCCTCCTGAGGGTAAACGGTGCGTTGCTGTACCCACTGTCTGAACGAATTGATATCTCCCCCTCTAAAGGAGGGCATTGTCTCCACCAGCATAAATGGAGCCCCCGATCCGCCTCCTTCGCCGAAACCTAGACCAAAGTCGTAGCCCTCGGAATAATAGATATCGTTGTACATCTCCATCAATGTATCGGTATTTATCGTAAAAGCTTCGTCGGCCGTCGCCAGTTCAGGAAAAACAGGGGGAAGAGAATCGACAACTTCGGGAGGCGCGTATACAACGCTCTTTTCAATTGTTGCCGGTTTTTTCGGTGGAGGCGCTATCTCCCTCACGTAAATCTGTTCAGGTGGAGGGGGGAGCAGCTCCTCCATATCCAGGCTCACGCTTCTGTATCCTCCACCGCTTCCGCCCCCGCCCAACAAGATGTCGCGCGGTTTTTTATATGATAAGTAGGGGATAAAAACCGCCAGAAAACCGATAATCATGGCAACCACGAAGGCAACCGCGACCGTGCGAACATATTTTTTTCTGAGAATATATGCCCCATACTCCTTGTTCCTCGACTCAAAAACGATTTCGTCGAATGAAGGAATTTTATCATTGTTCTTAAGCATATTTAGAGGCACTGCGCAATTATGGGATCAATATAATTTGTCGGTTTTTAGGGCGATAAAGTTACAAAATAGCGTAATATAATTTCAATCAAATCTCTTTGTTGGCAGGATTTAAAAAAAATTATTACATTCGCAACGTTAAAATCCTTTGTTCGGATATTGTTTTCCTTAAGGAATTAAGGTTTTGATATGACGGGGGTTTAGCTCAGTTGGCTAGAGCGTTTGACTGGCAGTCAAAAGGTCAGGGGTTCGATTCCCCTAATCTCCACGGAAAAAAAGCAGCAGTTGCAGAGATGTAGCTGCTTTTTTGTTGTTGAGCCAACTTTACCAACCCGCTCTTTGTTTATCATGTTCCCCAACGCCTATGGGGTTCTGAAAACATTGAGCATAAAAAAGAGATTGGAAAAGTGTGGTTTTAGGAGAAGGGAGATAAAAAACCCACTTTGTAAATTTATAAAAATGGCCAAATTTTTGATGGACCCGGATAGGCAAAATTAATATGACCCAATAGGTATCGTTTTATTTATAACTTTGGTTCAGTGAATCAGGATCAATCCAAAAATAAAACCGACAGCGTCCAGGAAAAGATCAAGCGTCAGCTTCATCCCGGAAAGATCATCATGCCGGTTCTTATCGGCCTCGCTGTTGTTGTCCTATTGATTTTCAGGGAAATTGACAACACAACTATCGGCATGTTGGAGTTCACATGGCGATCGCTCTTTTGGTTGTTTGTGGCCTGGTTGTTTATGGTTGGGCGAGATTTTGGTTATATTCTGAGAATAAGATATTTGACAGGCAAAGCGATAAATTGGCGACAGGCGTTCAGGATAATCATGCTATGGGAGTTCACCTCGGCGATATCTCCCTCAACAGTTGGAGGTACCGCG
>DUOU01000245.1 GCA_012838685.1 Bacteroidota bacterium
CACAGTTATCTTTTTGGAGGGACAGCACAGGAAACGAAGTTGATTTGATAGATTCGGGGAGTGGTAGGCAGGTGGCTTATGAGATAAAATCCGGGGCAACCTTCACAACCGATTATTTTAAGGGGATTAAGGTCTGGTCGGAACTTTCCGGAACAAAAAAATCCGACTGCCATTTGATTTACGGGGGCGATAAAAAATTTGATACTTCGGTAGGAACCGTAATCCCCTGGAGAGATTTTGATTTGGGTTGACAAACAAAACGGCCATAAATAATTTTTCGGCTTTTCAAGAAACTTTTTGAATATTATTATTGACATAATTATAATAACTTTAGTAAACAAAAATTTATATAGATGATAAGATTGAAATCGGCTATTCCAATAGCCTTTATATTGGCTTTATTTGTCGGTATGACCTCTTTTTTGGAGTCCAATTCACGACAACAACAGACTGATAGCGGGCAACAGCGGATATCAAGGCCGCGAGTTGATTATAACGAACTGTTCGGAGTGGATTCAACATATGGTTATAGATATTTCGACGAAATGGTGCCGGGAGGCGATACTTGCAGGCTGTTGACAAGGATTTATCTGCCGGAAGGAGAGGGGCCGTGGCCGGTGGTAGTTACCCGTACCCCTTATGTTTACACGGGGCCCGGCGACAATCTCTCCATTGGCAGGGAGTACGCGGCCAGGGGTATTGGCTATATCCAACAGGATTGCAGGGGCAAAGGGGGGTCGGAAGGATTTTATCAGCCAAATATTTATGAGAGAGCCGATGGTATAGCGCTCTACAAATGGATCGCCTCCCAATCGTGGTGCGAGTCCATAGGTATCTTCGGCTCATCCTATACCGCTCTCACCGGATGGCTGGTAGCGGATAATATCCCCGATAAGGTGAAAGGCCTCTACCTTATACATTACAGTGTTGACCGTCATGTCTCCCTCTATAGTGCCGGACTTTTCCGTCAGGATATTCTCAGCGGATGGACCATCGACAACGCGGAAGAGGATATCAAAAAGCCCGAAAGGCTGCCGGATCAAAAACCGGGAGAGGCCTATTATGAATTTTACAGGCATATGCCACATATTGAAGCCGATATAGATGTCCTTGGAGCCAGACTCTCTTATTACAGGGATTGGATAACCCATACAGACCATAGCGATCCCTACTGGAACGAGGGGGTATGGGCCGACCTTAAAAATGTCCCTCCAAAGATAAAGGTTCCCGTTACAATAGTGGCGGGGCAGTTTGATCATCATGAAGAGGGTACGATACTAGGTTATGAGCTTCTTGATCCGGAGACAAAAAAGCGGAGCAGGCTTATTCTCGGATCATGGAACCACAGCTACCAGGTTACCCCTACACATGTTCTGACGGGGAACGCTGGACAATTCAACAGTCAGTCCGACCAGTTCAGATGGTTTTACGCTCTTTTGGTAGACAATATAGTTCCTGCCGCCGAGATCAGGGTTTATGTCATTGAGGAGGATAGATGGATAAATGTCGATGAGTGGCCCATAATAGCCGATCGGAAGGTGAAGATGCATATGACATCGGAGAAGAACAGCGATTCAGATTCATATATCTTATCCGGCAGGGAGCAGATATCTAAAGATGAGATTCATTATATATATGACCCCCTTGATCCGGTGATGGCGGTGGGAGGGGAGACAATGTTCACCTCATCGGCGAATCGGGGAAGCCAGCTTCAACCGCCTCCTGGGTATCGCCCCGACGTTGTCAGTTTCGTTTCCGCCCCTTTGAAAGAGGATATGGCGGTTGCCGGCAAGGGAACGGTGACCCTGAACGTCAGTACCGATGTTGACGACACCTCCTTCGCTTTCACGCTTAGTGAAGTGACCCCTGACGGGGCTACCTACAATATGCGAACCGCCATAACCACCCTTGCCTACCGGAACGCGCCACTGGGTACCAGGCAGAACTACACCTCCGGAGAAATTGTGGAGATAAACATCGAATCGGTGCCCATAATCTGGAACGTTAAAGCCGGGAATTCCATTAGAATCGATATCAAATCTTCCAACTTTCCGGAATACTCCATCCATTCCAACTATGCAGGGATATGGTCGTTACAGCCAAAAACCAGGATCGCCAACCAAACGCTATATGTCGGAGGGGGATACAATACTTCGATTACCTTTCCTGTTATTGATCTGTAATGTGTTGGTTGTGAAGGAAATACGATTACAAGCTACTTGGGCGATGAAGAAAAGTTAATGATTGTTAAATTTTTACGAGATTATTTAACGATAGCGATTTTATTCCTACTTTTGGAATATAGTGTTCTTTTCGCCATACCCAATAACCATGAAAGCCAACCAATTAATTTCTTTGATCTGCCTGCTGTCAGTGCCATCGCTCTTTTGGGGATGCGACCGACCAGAAAAGAGTTTATCCACTGATTTACCCTATCGGATCAACTGGCCGGATTTTTTGGGCGATCCCGAAGAACTGACAAAGCTGGGCAGCATAGCCGAAAGTATCGACTATATAACCCTGAAGACCCCTGATTCCGCCAAAGTCGGGATGATGTTCGAGATGCGGATCACCGATAACAATATTTTCGTCCTTGACCAGACCTTCTCCCTCTTTGTGTTCGATATAGAGGGGAATTTTCGGACAAAAATAAATCACCTGGGGAGGGGCCCGGGAGAATATCCGGGACTGAACGGATCCATGATAAACGTGGACAATGATCTGATAGGACTTCACTATGGCTCCAAGGTCTTTTTCTACGACTTCTCGGGGAACCCGATCAAGGTGACGGATATCAAATACGGTAGCTACCCTGTTTCCGCGAACTGGCTGACAGACGACAAATACGTTGGTTTAATGAACGTGTCCCCACTAACGGGAGAGAGCCCGGACGATATCTCCACGATCATCTTCGACACCGAGGGGAATGTCCTAAAAAAAGAGAGATACTTTGTGGAAGAAAAGCGGCCGGAATCGATGACATCCTGGGTTGAGCGTCTGGGCCACCTTACGAGGATAAAAGAGGGAGTGCTCGTTAAAGAGCCTTATAACGACACGACATTTATCATCAAGGATGATCTGGAAAGGATCCCCTTCATAATAAATTATCTGGGCAGGCACAGGGCCCCAAGAGAGTTCCTTGAGACTCCCATGAGCTATAATTTGGGCGAAAATCGCGCGCCATCCGACGTCGCGAGTTATATTATGTCGTATAGGTCCTTTATATATCCCGCCTACTTCTTCGTTACGTTCAAGAACAACAACCGGAACTACTCAGGCGTTTGGGATTACAGAAATATGAAAGCGTTTTCCGTCTCCGACGCTGTTGCCGGGCTTACAGATGATATAGATTTCGGGCTTCCATTTGTTTCGCCCCGCGATGGGTTTATCGCCAACAACCCGGA
>DUOU01000246.1 GCA_012838685.1 Bacteroidota bacterium
ATCAAGTGTTTCCGTATTTACCTTTCGTGTAATAAACCTTCCATTTTCAACTTTACTTCCTGCATTATGCTCTCCTCCAAGATGATACTTAACGAAGTGATATTTATAGTTTACTTGTTCATAAAAGTCTATTTTTCCAGTCTCATTAGATAGTGCAATTGGCTCAATATTTATGTTCATTAATTTATTCAACTCTTTGTTCATTTTGAAATAGTGTAGTGGGCCATAAGCTGGTTCAAATCCTACAACTCTTATTCTTTTATTTACAGTAGCTGCCAACAATGAATAATAACCGACATTTGCCCCTATATCATAGAAAACATCAATCTTTTTTATTAAATCAACAAATAATTCTGAGTATTCAAATTTTTTCCAACCTTCCCAGAAAATTTGATGAGTTACATAATTTGTTTGGTTTGTTTTTAATCTGATAATGTGGTTTTTTTCAACTGTAAATTTTATTTCTCCAGATGGGGGGAGCTTAACTTTTTTATGCAGGAACTTAAGAGATTTGTTTATGTTCCTGAGGATTTTATTTATAAAAGGGCTGTAAATGACCCTGTAAATTATCTGATCCATTTATGTTTATATAGTATTTTTATTTTGGGAAAATCATCCTTTATCCTTTTTTTATGAATTTTTTGATCATGGAATCGATAATCTCTTTTTCATCTTCGCATAGGCCCGCAAGATAGGCCATAATAACGAAAAATATCATTCCTGACGGTATCGTTATCAGCCATCGGAGTTCAAAATTGATTGTTTTTGTCAGGGCATAACAAAATATTGCCGTCAACAAAACAGGTATACTCTCTTTTAAAAGCACCCTTTTAATGAAAAGATTGATTTTCAGGTTAACCTCTATTTTTGACAGATATAAAATTACTATGCCGGCAATGGCCTCAAAGAATATGTACCCCCAGAAGACACAAATTACCTGGTATCCCGCTTTCATCAAAAAATAGGCGGTCGGCAGGGTCAGCAGTTTGGTCGAAGAGACTAAAATCATATATCTTTTTATCCTTCCCGATGCCATTATGGCTGATTGCATGCCCGCTGTCAACTGTGTCACCATTGTCGCTATCAATACCATTGTACAGAACATTACCGTGTAGTCGGGCACCTCTTTAAGCCAGATATCGAGTAAAGCCGGCATCTCGAAAAGGCACGGTATGGCGATAAAAGCTAAAAGGAAAAAACCGAATTTACATCCGATCATCGACAAATGAACCATCTTTTCCCGTTGATCGGCCCCCTCGGTTTTCATTATCTGTGGGTTGAACGCCCTGAACATGGTGGTTGTAAAATAGTTGAGCTGGCCCACTACCTGGTTTGTAATTCCATAGGCCGCGTTCGCTATTGTCCCCATAAAATGGTTTAGAACGATCGCGATGCCCTGACTTTTGGCGACCCCGCTGAAGGATCCCATAAGCGTCCAGCCGGCAAATGAGCTGAGTTCCTTGAGAAGCGGTAATTGAACATATTTTTTATCGAAGAACGATTCGCATTCAGGATATTTTATTTTGCAATATATGGCGGAGATAATACAGGTGACAACGGTAATGGAGGCGGTCAGCAGACCATAGAAAATCAATTTACCACTTTTTACCAGGAAAAAGAGCGCTAAGGCGATAGCTAACCGAAGTACCACCTCTATCAGCTCAATAATTGCTATTCCCAACAGGTTCTCGTGCGCGTTCATTGTTCCCGAGAATGGCACGGAGAGTATTGTAAAGAACATGGTGGCCGACATGAAATGGTATATTGTTTTCGCTTCCCAAATTTTATCGGGGTCTATTCGAAGCAGACCTTCAATGTCGAATAAAAAGAGACCAACTGTTTCGAGTATTATAACAAGACCGACACCAATAGCTATATGCAGGTAAACGCTGTTAATAAAAATTTTTTTCTGTAGTTCCAGATCGTTTTTTCCCTGATAATATGAAAGATATCTCTGGGTTGAACCGGCAATGGCCGACTTGAGGAACGAGAGCATGGCTATTACGCCGGCGACAAGGTTGTACAACCCGTAATCGTCCGCTCCCAGTGCGCCAAGAACCAAACGGGTCGAGAAAAAGACAATAATCACGGAGATTATCATCTTAACGTATAGGATGCTACTGTTTATGACCACCCTATGGGCCGGTTTGATATTGTCGTAGTCGATCAATTCCTGGTTCTATTGTTGTGCGCGCAAACTTATCAAAGCTCTTCCAATATTTTTGCTATTCTCCCGGCAGTTTGACCATCCCAATATTTGGGCCGTTTCCCCTTTTTGCCTTTTCCCTCGAGAATCAGCTCGCTTTCGGTCAATATCTCTTCTGTCTTTATCAGTTTATTGCTTCCTTCCCAGATCGTGACCGGGCGCTCCGTATTGGGCCTGATTGTCAGGCAGGGAAGATTCAGGTAAGTTGTCTCCTCCTGTATCCCGCCGGAGTCGGTAAGCACGAAACTGGAATTACGCACCAAATTGATGAACTGGAGATAACCGAGAGGCTCTATAAAAAACAGATTTTCAAATTTATCGATACTCTCCCGCATCCCGAATGTTCCAATGTTCTTGTAGGTTCGGGGATGGACAGGAAATATCAGAGGCAGCCTTTTTGAGAGTCTCCCCCAAATGTCGACCAACCGCGAAAGTGGCTCTTTTGAATCCACATTTGATGGCCGATGAAAAGTGAGGACCGCGTATTCTCCCTGTTTGAACTCTTTCCCAAGTTCCACGGTACTGTTCCTGTTAAGGGGCTTGAATATAAGTTGGCTAGATGATGCCTTCCCGAGATTGGCCACAAGGGAGTCGATCATCAGGTTGCCCATCATAAAAATCCTGGAGGGATCAACCCCCTCTTTGATCAGGTTTTCATCGGCATCGACACTGGTGGTAAAAAAATAGTCGCTTATGGCATCGGTAACCAGCCTGTTTATCTCTTCGGGCATACTTTTGTCCCTGCTTCTCAATCCTGCCTCATAATGTATTGTTGTAATTCCCAGTTTGGCGGAGACAAGCGAGCAGGCCGCGGTTGAGTTGACATCGCCTACAACCAGTACCATATCCGGCTTTTCATCCAGACAGGCTTTTTCGAAACGCTCCATTATTCGCGCTGTCTGAACGGCATGTGACGCGGAACCCACTTCAAGATTGATGTCGGGATCGGGGATATTCAGGTCGATGAAAAACTGTGCCGACATCTTCACGTCGTAGTGCTGTCCGGTATGCACCAAAACCGGCTTGATGGTCGCGCTCTTTTTGAGCGTATGCATCAAAGGAGCGATCTTCATGAAGTTAGGTCTGGCTCCGGCTATTATTAAAATTTTTTTCATCGTTAATCGCGTTAGTCTCTTTTTTGGGAACATACCTCTTCCAAAAGATTTCCGTACTTCAGCGCCAGATGTTTTCTGGAAAATCTGTGAATATCGGATTGTTCTCTCTTATGGAGCTCGTTTGAAAGGTATTGATCATAGAACTTTGAGATTTTATTTTTTATACCGGGTATATCATCATAACTTACAATCTCCCCGGAACCCGTTTCCCGTATAACTTTCGCGATATCACTGTCCAAAGGTCCTATCGCCAGAATGGGTCTCCCGGCATAAAGGTACTCATAAAATTTACCGGTTAAAATGCCCTTTGAGTTCTTGGTATTGTTGATCAAAAGAAGAAGTATTTGTGATTCAAATTGTTTGTTCATCACCTCTTCATGGGGAAT
>DUOU01000247.1 GCA_012838685.1 Bacteroidota bacterium
ATCGAAAACGGCAGAAGCCCCGTTCCTCTTGAGTACATAGATAAGATATTGGCGGACGACAGCCTTGACAAATCCGCTTTGTCGGCGGAAGACGATAGGGAGAAAAACATACTGGACGAACAGACCGCCATCATTAACAAGCATTTGGCCCTTTTGGCCAAGAAAGACGAGCAGATAGACAGACTTTTGAACATAATAGAGAGTTTTAATAAGTGAACCTGTTATTGCAAATGTAAATATATACTTCACAATAGCAAAACTTTTTGTTGATTTTTTTATCGCTTTTATTAAAATGTTTTTACATTTTTAACTATATGTTTGATAATCAGAGGATAAAAAAAGTTATTGATTACTTAATAAAAGAGAAAATTGTTTATAATCAAAGGGATTTTGCGGAAAAAATCAGCGAAAACCAAAGTGTTCTGTCCGAAATTGTCAACGGAAAGCGCACGGTTACCAAACGATTTATCAACAAAATTACGGATTCATTCGCTTTTGTGTCCAAAGATTGGCTAATGAACGGAACAGGGGATATGATTCGCGAAGAGATTAATGAGCAAGAAAAACCCAACGGGGAAATCATTACCGGTATCAACAGGGAACTGTTCGAGGTGATAAAGTCGCAACAGGAGGCGATACTGAGCCAGAGCAAGACAATAGAGGCCCTCGCAAAAAAATTGAACGAAATGTGATGGAAAACTTGGCGAAAACATCGGAAAGGTGGATAATAACCGATCTTCTCGGCAGGGGCGACAGGACGGAGTTCTGGACTTTGTTCCTCGTGTCCACCGCTGTCCTCTTGGGATTGAGGTGGCTCGACTTCAACGCGATATACGATTTTAACTGCAAGATAGGGAACAGGCGAGAGATGTTCGGGGTATTGTCCGGCCCTTTCAGCCTCTTGTGGTGCTATATCTTCGTGACCACCTCGGTGAGGAGAATGCACGACCTCAACATAAGCGGCTGGTTCCTTTTGTTGTCTTATTTCATCGTCACCATCCCTGTTTTCATGTTGATGTTCCTCTTTCCGGGGAGCAAGAAGGTCAACAGGTTCGGCTACCCCGTGAACGTCAGGGCGGACATCAAGAGGAACAATTTGGTCAGGAAACCGCCTTTTACGGTTAGGGAGGGGGATACGGTGCTGTACAAGGGGGAGAGATATACCGTTGAGGAGGTGGACTTCGGCGGGGTGTCGATGTTCAGGTCGATCAAAAGGGGGGAGATTCCGGGGCCGTCAACATATTTGGAGGGGGACGAGGCGAAGGCACTCTACCCTATCAACTGAACAAACTTTATAAATATGAACCATTTTCCGGGAATCAGCGACAGGGTGAAGTACCTGATGAGGGAGCGCAACCTCAACACGAGCCAGCTAAACGTGAGGCTGGGCTACGTTCAGGACAACAAACAGGCTTTTTTGAAGGACGAAACGCTTTCACCGTCAACGGAGTTTTTGGGCAGGCTCTTCAAGGCGTTCCCGGAGGTTGACCCCTCATGGCTGCTGTTCGGCGGGAAAAGAGAGGTATCGGAGGTAGAAGAGTTGTTGAAGATAATCGTGGCCCAACAAAAGACGATAGACAGGCTGGTCAAGAAGATATAAAAAAAGCCGCCCGATAGATATGGCGGCGAAACTTTACCGAACAGTAAAGCGGGGCGTTAACAGCGTAAACATAATAAAAAAACCGGAGATCAGCGAATATTCCTGACAGCGTCTATGACCTGCCTGTTCGCCGCGTCCACTTTTTTGTTCTCGAACATATTGTATATCCTCGTCATGGGGTTCCTGATATGGCCCAATGCCCACGAAATGGTGTTATCATGCACGTCAAGGGAGGAGGCTATCGTGGCCCACGTGTGGCGGACGTAATAAGTAGTCAAGGGAACGCCCATATCCAGCTTGTCGGCTATCTTCTTCAAATTGGTGTTTATCGTCTTGCAGGCCGCCCTGTAATCCGAATATCTTTCCAGAACGTCCAACAGGAATTTCTTTCCCATGTGCCTGTTTATTATCTCAAGAGCCTCCGGCTGCGCGAGTATGTCAAATTCATGCTTGCCCTTCGATCTTTGGTACTTTACCCTCCCATCGTTGTATATCTTCGTCAACTTGAACATATCCGCCATATTTATACCTATAAGATAAAAGGACAACAGGAACATGTCCCTCGCGAACCCCTCATGAAAGGTTTCCGGCGCGTAATTTATCATGGCGTTGATATCTTCCGCCGAGACCACCCTGTGCCTCGTCTTGCCCCTTTTTATCGAGAAGTTACGGAAGGGATAGGAATTATGGTCGGCCATTCCGGCCCTTATGGCGAGGTTATAGGCGGTGCGTATGTTCCTCATGTAGACCCCCGCCCCGTTCACTGACATTTTCGTTCTCGTCTTCCTGTTCCCCTTGCTCCCCCCTTTCGTCAGCAGTTTCGTTTCAAAATCCTTCAGCCACGCCGGTGTTACTACCTGTATTGGCAGGTTTTCCTTTCCCGTGAAGTCCTTTATAGCCGAGATAGTGGAGTTTATTGATATGGAATAATTTATGTTGCCCTGTTCTTTTTTTTCCTCCGACATCGAGGAAAGTATGGAAATAACGTCCCCGTAATCTCTTTTTTCGGAGAGGAAGTCCACTATGTCCCATATAGGCATATATTTTAACTTGTCCCAATTTTCGTTGACCTTTTTTTTGTAGGTTGAGATCAGGGAGTGCAGTTCAAGGTTCACATCTTCCTGATCAGGGGCGGGTATGTTCACTATGCCCAGTTTTTTGTTGAAATTGTAGGGGTGCGTATAGAATCTGGTGGAAATATACCTCGCTTCTTTGTCCTTGCACACCCTTATCTTTATGTTTGTCGTCCCGTCTTGCCTGACGTGGGAACGGATTACAGGTTTGAAAGTGATCATGTGTTCAATAAAATTTGTCAAACTTTTGAGCAAACCAAAACGCCTAAAAAGTACTACAAAGTAAAACAAAGTAGGCGACATTACAAAATAGGAGCGAAAAAAAGAGCCTATACTCGAACGTCTTAAACGCCCACAGGGCAACAAAAAACCCCCATTCTCAGGGGGTTAAAGTCTGTGTCCGGATTTGTAGCGAGAGGGGGAATTGAACCCCCGACCTCATGATTATGAATCATGCGCTCTAACCATCTGAGCTATCTCGCCGCCTACTCGATTTTTAAGGCCACAAATATAATAATTTGGTATTTATTCACAATTTTTTTCTATCCGTTTTTTATGTCTCTTTTTTTTATACATTGCAGAATTCCTGTATCGATACAGGTAAAAACTGAAATTAACCCGAGATTGTTGAAAATTACGCGACAATAAATCGGTCTTGTCGCTATCTTGGTACTGGAAAAGAAATTTTCGATATTATGAGACTTCGATTGGAATTGGAATATATTTTAAATTGCTCCGCAAAAGTACTTTTCCCCAGGTTGTCCACCGCTGAAGGTCTCTCTGAATGGTTCGCCGACGACGTAAAGGTCGACCGCGATGTATTTACCTTTTTTTGGAATGATTGGCACGCCTCAGCCCGGATAATGGGTATCAAAGAAAACAAGAGCGTCAGGTTTGAATGGGAGGACCACACCCCGGAACAGCCACATTGTTTCGAATTTTATCTTGATGTAATGGAATTGACCGGTGATCTCGCACTGTTCATAACCGATTGCGCTGAACATGAGAATCGTGAAGACGCCATCCAGTTATGGGACGCCCACATTACCGACCTTAGAAGATTGCTGGGCTCATAGTTCTCTTTTCAAAAAATTGATGTAGTTTAGCGCTCTTATAGCTTATTCGAAGTGAAGAAAGTCGATAAATTTGTTCTCAAGTCTTTTGTCGGGCCTTTGGTTCTTACCTTTTTTATTGTCCTTTTTATCCTTATCATGCAGTTTTTATGGATGTATATAGATGAACTGGTGGGTAAAGGCTTGGATTTCAAGGTGCTTGCCGAGCTGCTATTCCAGTTTTCATTGACATTCGTTCCCACTGCCCTCCCTCTCGCCATACTTCTCGCTTCACTGATGACTTTCGGCAATATGGGCGAGTACAACGAACTTACCGCTCTCAAATCCTCGGGAATACCGCTTCAAAGAATTATGAAACCACTGATGATACTCACGGGAATTCTCGTGGTTTCAGTCTTCTTGTTTTCAAATTATATCGTTCCTATAGCCAATAAAGAGGCGAGGAGTTTACTGTTCGACATCAGGAGAAAAAGACCTGACATCACTCTTCAAGCGGGAACATTTACATACGACATCGATGGTTTCAGTATAAAGGTTGCCAACAAAGACCCGGAAACAAACCGGCTGGACAAAATTCTGATATACGATGAGAGAGAGAAAAGGGGCAATGTGAGCGTGATCTACGCGGATTCCGGGTATATAAGGATAAGTCCGGACAACACTGCCATGATAATGACTCTTTACAACGGCAATTCTTTCACGGAAATAGAGGAGAAAGATGTTCCGCCCAACAACCGTAGATTCCCATCCCGAAAGGATGAGTTCAAGGAACAGACAATAGTGCTTTCATTGTCGGGTTTCGACCTGGAAAGAAGCGACAATCTGTTCCGCTCAACTTCATGGATGTTGAAAATGGGGGAATTGTCGCATTTTATCGACTCATTGACAATATTAACGAACAGCCGGTTCGACGGTTATTATAAAGATTTTCTTAATAATTATTTATACAAGGAGATACTTAATCCCGTCGGGCTGTCAGAGAAAAGCATATTGTCGGATATCGATCAAACTCGGTCACCATTCTCCAATGTCGACTCGGTTTTCAACGCTCTGAGCAATATTGATCAGGAGATGGCAATATTAAATACAATTGAAAACGTCAGGGAAACCGGGACTTTCATCGATGAAAGAGCTGAAGCCATGAAGGTCAGCAAGAGTGCGGTTGTCGCTTACAAAGCTGACTGGCACAAAAAACTGACTCTGCCGTTCGCATGCCTGATATTCTTTTTTATAGGTGCCCCTCTGGGAGCGATTATCAGGAAAGGTGGTCTCGGAACCCCATCAGTGATATCGGTACTCTTCTTCGTAATATGGTACGTAATATCACTGTTTGGCGAAAAACTTGTCGAAGGCCTGGTGGTTCACCCCGTTATAGGGATGTGGGCATCCTCTTACATTCTGCTGCCCATTGGTATTCTACTGACTTACAAGGCGGCAACCGACTCAGGAATGATGAATTTGGAGACATACACCGAGAGCGCTAAAAACACTTTCAAAGCAATAAAAAGATTTTTTAGTTTCAAGAAAATAAAAAAATAAGATGGACGAATACAAACTAAACACAATAGAAGAGGCCATTGAAGATATCAGGGAAGGGAAACTTCTTATTGTTGTGGACGATGAAGACAGGGAAAATGAGGGCGACTTTATCTGTGCTGCTGAGCTTATAACTCCTGAGATAGTGAATTTTATGGCGACTCACGGAAGGGGACTGATTTGCGCTCCCATACCTGAGGAGAGATGTGAAGAGCTGGAACTGGATATGATGGTTGGCCACAACACCTCCATTCACGAAACTCCGTTTACCGTATCTGTGGACCTTCTCAGCGATAAAACGACTACCGGCATATCGGCAAATGACAGAGCGCTGACAATAAAAGCGTTGGTGGATCCAGATACCAAACCCTCCGAACTTGGAAGACCCGGCCATGTCTTCCCTTTGAAGGCCAGATCAAGGGGCGTTCTGCGCAGGGCAGGTCATACCGAAGCTGTTGTCGATCTGACCAGGTTCGCCGGACTAAAACCCGGAGGCGCACTGGTGGAGATCATGAACGATGACGGAACAATGTCGAGGCTCAAGGATCTGATAAAAATAAGGGAGAAATTTGGAATAAAAATCATCTCCATACAGGATCTGATCAAATATAAGCTTAAAAAAGAATCGATTATCGAGAAAGGGGTCAAAGTAAAATTGCCTACTGAGTGGGGCGAATTCGACTTTATACCGTTCCGCCAAAAAAGCAGTGGTCTGGAGCATTGCGCCCTGATAAAAGGCAAATGGAAAAAGGACGAACCGGTACTTGTAAGGGTACACTCTTCCTGCTTTACCGGCGATATTTTCGGCTCAATGAGATGCGATTGTGGCCCACAACTCCACAAAGCCATGGAGATTGTGGAAAAAGAGGGCAAAGGTGTGATCATATATCTGAACCAAGAGGGACGCGGCATCGGACTTTTCAACAAGATCAAGGCCTACCAGCTCCAGGATAACGGTCTGGACACATATCAGGCCAATAAAGAGCTGGGATTCAAGGAGGATGAACGCGATTATGGTGTTGGCGCCAGTATCATGAGGGAAGTGGGTTTGAGGCAGATCAAACTTATCTCCAACAACCCGGTCAAAAGAGCGGGAATTGAAGGGTATGGGATCAAAATAGTTGAAACCGTGCCTTTGGTAATTCCTCCCAATCCATACAATAAATTCTACCTTGAGACAAAAGCCCACAAAATGGGCTACCACCCAACATGCAATAAAAAACCGAAAAAATAGTTTTTTCTTTTTTATTGCTTAACTTTGAACCAATAACGGTTGTTCAGGGGATATTGCCCCTTTACTGTTGTTATCTGTTATAGTATAAAAAATGAATGAGACTAAGATAGTTTTTATGGGAACTTCGGAGTTCGCTGTGGCCTCCTTGGGGGCGTTGCTTATGAACGGTATGGACGTTGCCATGGTGGTTACCGCGCCCGACAAACCCGCCGGCAGGGGAAGAAAATTATCTCTATCGCCTGTCAAGGAGTTCGCCGAATTCAGTTCGCTACCTGTACTTCAACCCGAAAACCTTGAAGAAAAGGCATTTATAGATACCCTTAAAAGTTTGAACGCCGATATGTTTGTGGTTGTGGCTTTCAGGATACTGCCAAAGGCTGTCTGGAAGCTTCCCCCAATGGGAACTATAAATCTTCATGCCTCCCTCCTTCCCCAATATCGGGGGGCGGCTCCCATAAACTGGGCTATTATCAACGGTGAAACAAAATCCGGGATAACAACGTTCCTGATAGACGAAAACGTTGACACCGGGTCGGTATTGCTACAGGATGAGGTAGATATCTACCCATTCGAAAACGCCGGTGACCTGCACAACAAGCTGATGAAACTTGGAGCGTTGCTGGTGATACGCACAATCAACGGAATGATGCACGGTATTATCAAGCCTAAGGCGCAGTCCCTCCTTTTGAACGATCATGAGCAGGTCA
>DUOU01000248.1 GCA_012838685.1 Bacteroidota bacterium
CCAATAGTAGTTTTGAGACTTTCCCATCTTTTTCCCCTGACGGATCGAGCCTCTATTTCACATCATCGCCGGCAGTTGTGATGCCTGATTCGTTCAGGATGGTTCATTATGATCTGTTGAGGATCGGTTTTGATCCCTTAACCGGAAAGTTTGGAAACAATGTAGATACAATTTTCAAGAGCAACGATACTTGTAGCGTTTCATTTCCCAGGGTATCGCCGGACGGTAACTATCTGTTGTTTACTTTATCTGATTATGGCAATTTTTCAATATGGCACAATGAGGCTGATCTGAAGATGATTGATCTGCGCACAGGTGAGCTGCTTGACACCGATCAATGGAACAGTGAAGAAACCGAGAGTTATCACTCATGGAGCAGTAACAGCCACTGGGTTGTTTTTAGCAGTAGAAGGGGTTCTGGCCTCTATACCGCTCCATATTTCGGATATGTTGATGATAACGGCAAGACATATAAGCCGTTTCTTCTACCGCAAAAGAATGTCGATTACTATAAATGGATAATGAAATCATATAATGTTCCTGAATTTATTATTTATCCATCAAAATTGGACTCATATAAAATTTCAAAAGTAGCAAAATCAGTTAATGCCGTTATAGTCAATAAGTTTAGAATGGTCCGCTAGTTTATTGAACAGATGTGATCGAAGAAAGCATAAAGAACATCTCTTTTTGTCTCCTTTTTTCGTGAACGCTTATATTTTGTTATTTTTGTGCGTTCTATTGATTAAAGTGATTGCAAATTTTGGACGATTCCAATCTAAATGATTAACAACGGTTTAATAAGAAAAATTGTTTTCCCCGCAATATTGGTAATCCTATTTTTTATATACCAACATTACGGTAAATACCACTTTTTTTGCGTTGAACAGTTTCAACTGTTTAGATTCTCATGGAATTATATTTTTGGGCAGCTCTCATCTATCGGAGGGCTCTCAATACTTATAGGTAATTTTTTGTTGCAGTTTTTTGTTGTCGATTATCTTGGGGCGTTGATATCCGCGATACTGACAACAGCGGTCGCTTACACTGTATATATTGTTTTGTTTAAAAGTGGAGTAGAGGAGCGAATCTCTTTGTTGGGAATAGTTGTAGCTGTTCCATTTTTGATTTTGCATTTATATGACTATTACAATATTGCGGGTACTGTCGGATTTTTGATTTCGCTTTTCTCTGTATACCTGACTCTCGCGCATAAGGGTAGATTTCGGAAAATCTGGATTTTGGGATCTACTTTGATATTGTTCTGGATTTCCGGTCCGTTCGCTTTCCAGTACATTGTATCCATTTTGATTATTTCTTTGATTAAGAAGGAGGGAGTTAAATCTATTATTACCAATTTGATGATACTTGGACTGTTGGGCGGTATCGCGACAATCTTTATCTTGAAAGGGTATTTTGGGGAAATTGGATTCGCTTTTTTGCCGAGTTATTTCTTTGAACCACGATTGGATGCGCCCAGGATATTATTGCTTCCCTATGCAATATTTCTAATATTATTGATACTCTTGAATATAATTGGAAAACAGATTGGAAACGCAAAAAATAAGATAATATATCCATTTATTGGAGTCATAATAGTATTATCATCTATAGTAATCCTTTATAAAGAATTTCATAAAAGATTAGAAGACAGCACTTTAAAGGAATTGGATTATTATGCAAAACATAAACAGTGGAATTCAATCATCTCGATTTGCTCAGGGGAGGTATTAAACCATTGCTACATGAATTATTTGAACCTGGCGCTTCTAAATAAAGGGCTGTTGACCGAGGAGCTGTTCCTGTATGACCAAAGAGGTACTTTATCGTTGTCTGTTAAATATGATATGACCCCAATCGTTTCCTCGTTATTAAGCGATATCGCATTTGAGACCAAACAACCCTCCCTAGCAAGAACACTGGCTTTTGAAGCGTTGGTAAACGCCTCAGGTTCCATGTCAGGAAGATACATAAAGAGGCTGATAGAGACAAATCTTGTTCTTGGTTCCGAGGAGGTCGCACATAAATACCTGGATGTTTTGGATGAGACACTATTTTATAGAAAATGGTCGGCAGAGTACAGGCAATATGCCAACAATAATAAAATGTTGTTGGAACATGAGGAATTGGGTCCAATGATCAAGTCGTTGGGCGCGTCAAATCAGCTTTCCGGCCATGATATCTCTATTGAAGTACTTATTGAAAATGTTGTTGCTAATCCGGATAACAAAAAGGGACTGGAATATATCGAAGCTTATCTGATGTTATCCAAGGATTTGGCGGCTATCAGGAGTTTTGTTGAAAACTATTATGGAACTCCGGTACTGAAGGAATTGCCAAAAAGTATGCAGGAAGCTGTGATTGTATACTCTGAGAATGAACCTGATTATTGGACAAAATATGGAGTTTCAGAACAGGTGATAAATAACTTTATGAACTTCAAACAGTTAGTTGTGCAGAACAGGGGTAACAGAAATTTGCCTGCTATGGTTCAACGTAGTTTTGGGGGTACATTTTGGTATTTTTATATGTATAAGTCATGAACAAGTTCCATATCTGTATACTATTGTTTGCTCTGTTTGCTTCATGCGCGAATCAACATGAGCCATCCGGGACTTATGATCTATTACCCTTGATTGTCCCTGATTATGCCGATGTTACAGTTCCTCCGAATGTCGCTCCCCTTAATTTTTCTGTTCCGGAAATAACAAAAGGTTATGTCAGTTTTGAATCTAAAAACTACTCTTTTGTGGTTGGGATCAGAAAGGGGGATTTGTCCGTTCCAAAGCGGAAATGGAAAAAGATTCTAGGTGAAAACAGGGGGAAAGATATCTCTGTAAGCGTGATATCCAAGGATGAGGGGAGATATATGTCATATAGGCCATTCGCAATTTCCGTCTCCCTTGAGGAGATAGACCCTTTTGTGGTTTATAGGAGGATTGATCCGGGTTACGAACTTTGGAACAAAATGGGAATTTACGAAAGAGAGATTGAGAGTTATAAGGAAAGACCACTTTATGAGAATAAAATGACAGGTATGAATTGCGTGAACTGCCATTCTTTTGCTCAATACAA
The DNA here is from genome assembly GCA_012838685.1 of Bacteroidota bacterium. Classification (GTDB taxonomy): domain Bacteria; phylum Bacteroidota; class Bacteroidia; order Bacteroidales; family VadinHA17; genus LD21. The sequence goes on from DUOU01000248.1 coordinate 3,076, forward strand.
CCCCGATATAATGTCGTTTCATATGCGTTCATCCTTTTCCGGAACCTATATTTTGAAGGGTAACAATATAGAAAAGCTTTTGATAGACAACAACGAAGCTGGTGTTCCAAGTTTAGTCTATCCCTCATGGCACCCGGAGGGGCGTTTTGTGGCTTATTCCTCTAATGTAACCAGACAAGGATTCTATACGAATGACCCTAATAGGATTGAGGTGTTTGACAATGCTTCCGATATTGTAATTTATGATTCTGAAAATCATCTTATCAATAAGTCATCCCTGCTTTTTTCAGAAAATAGTTTTGAAACATTTCCATCATTTGCCCCTGATGGGAAAAGTCTGTATTTCTGTTCCGCACCTGCGGTTAAAATGCCGGATTCCTTTGATTCCGTCAAATATAACATTCTAAGGGTCTCGTTTGATCCCGAAAATGGTACCATAGGCAATAAAATTGATACTGTATTTAACTGTATGGATACCTGTAGTGCCTCTTTTCCCCGGGTTTCACCAGATGGCGATTACCTGTTGTTTACCGTGATGAAATATGGTAATTTTTCGATTTGGCACAGGGAAGCAGATCTGAAAATGGTTGATCTTAGGACAGGACAATTTGTTGATACCGATCCATGGAATAGCGAAGAGACCGAGAGTTACCACTCCTGGAGCAGTAACGGCAGGTGGGTGGTTTTTAGTAGCCGTAGAGGGTCAACACTTTTCACAAGACTATATTTTGGTTATATTGACAATGAAGGCAACGTGAAGAAACCGTTTTTAATGCCCCAAAAGAATACCGGATATTATGATTACCTACTTCAATCATATAACATACCGGAGTTTACGACATTCAGGTCAAAGATGAGTTCTTTTAGAGTGTCAAGAGTTGCCAAGTCAGACAAGGCTATTAAAGTAAGACAGGGTTTAAATGAAGGCTTTTAGATAGTTATACAACCAAAAAAGGAGACCCAAGTCTCCTTTTTCGTGATCCAACTGGGGCTCGAACCCAGGACCCCATCCTTAAAAGGGATGTGCTCTACCTGCTGAGCTATTGAATCAATATTCCTATTTTTGCGAGTGCAAAGATAGCGTTTTCCTGAAAAAAAACAATTATTTTTTTTCACTATTGTCCGACTAATAATTTAGATTCTTGATATGTGTTCGTAAATGTTTGATTATCAAGTATCATTTTCCCCGTTTATAAATTGACCCCCCACATATTAAACGATAATTGTAATC
>DUOU01000023.1 GCA_012838685.1 Bacteroidota bacterium
CGTTCAAGGGATACTCTTTCATTGACCTCGTAGGTACCGGTGTTATCAGTATGACCCTGGATAGTGAAGTCTGTATCAGGAAGGTCTTTCATGGTGTTGGCGAACTCGGAGAGAGCTGTCTTTGATTCCGCGCTGAGAGTGGAACTGTTGGTAGCGAATAAAATACCGCTATCAACAGTAACCTTGATTGCCTGTAGATTATTGGCATCGGTAACCGTCTCAACCTTGGCGTTTTCAAGGGCTTCAAGTTCAGCAGCTTTTTTATCCATCTGTTTGCCGATAATGGCACCCGCAGTCGCGCCAACAGCTGTACCTACGGCAGCGCCAACAGCTGTACTGGTACCATCTTTGCCTATCAAAGCGCCCACTCCGGCACCAATAGCGGCACCGCTACCAGCTCCAATAAGAGCACCTTTACCTGTTTTGCTCATTGAGCAACTTGTCAGTAAAGCGCCACATAAAATTACGACTAAACCCTTAGTTAAAAAATTTTTCATATAGATATTTATTTAAAAAATGTAATTAAAAATAATAATTAAAGTATTCAAATTATGCTTTGTTGTCGCTTCCCAGCACGTTTACAATTTTGTGTTTGTAAAGTTCTTTGAGCTTGTCGCGAGCCGGTCCAAGATATTTGCGGGGATCGAACTCTTCGGGCTTCTCAGCAAGCACTTTACGGATAGCGGCGGTCATGGCCAGACGTCCGTCGGAGTCGATATTGATCTTACAAACGGCCGATTTGGCGGCGGCTCTGAGTTGATCTTCGGGAATACCTATGGAATCTTTAAGTTTGCCACCGTACTTGTTGATTTCGGCTACTATATCCTGTGGAACACTGGATGAACCGTGAAGAACAATTGGGAAACCCGGAATACGTTTCTCAATTTCAGCGAGAATGTCAAGTCTTATCTGAGGTTTTTGACCTGGTTTAAACTTGAAGGCACCGTGTGATGTTCCTATCGAAATAGCCAATGAGTCAACACCGGTACGTTTTACGAAATCCTCAACCTCTTCTGGCTGTGTGTAGGTATGGGACTCAGCTTTGACATCGTCTTCAACACCGGCAAGAATACCCAATTCACCCTCTACGGTAACGTCGTATTTATGGGCATATTCAACAACTCTAGCTGTAAGCTCGATGTTCTTATCATAAGGATGGTGAGATCCGTCTATCATAACTGAAGAAAAACCATATTCAATGCATGATTTGCAAAGCTCAAAAGTATCGCCATGGTCAAGGTGCAATACTATAGGAATATTGTAACCAAGTTCTTTGGCATACTCTACAGCTCCCTGGGCCATGTAACGAAGCAGTGTCTGGTTTGCGTATTTACGCGCACCGCTGGAAACTTGGAGAATAACAGGCGATTTTGTTTCAACGCAAGCTGAGATAATAGCCTGCATCTGTTCCATGTTGTTAAAATTGAAAGCGGGAATAGCATATCCGCCGGCAATTGCTTTTTTGAAGAGTTCACGTGAGTTTACTAACCCCAAATCTTTGTAATTTACCATAATAGACATATTAAAATGTTTGATTATTTTTATTAATTATAATAGATACAATAAAAAGTACAAGATTAATCCATTTTATTCAAAATATAGCTAATAATGACACTTTTTTAATGCTTGTTTTGCTATTAACCTGTAGCCCAACTCTTTTTGTCTCTTTTTTACGGCTACAGTTTTTCTCGTTGGCAAGAACCTTATTGACCGATTTTCATCTATGTTAGTTACTGGGTGTGGTATTTCCGCTCTCTTTTCGCGCAGATTTTATATAATCCATTAATTGGCCCATTATATACCACTTTTCAGTACCTTCGCGAAGATAATAAAAAAGCCCTACTCTCTTTCTTTAGAGGTGGCGTTTAATTATGAAAAATTACATGGATATGAAGATAATAATGAAGATCATGATTACTGCAACATTGGTAGCGGCCGTATCGTGTCAGAACGGCGATCGGGAAAAAAACGGAAAAGAAAGTTTTAATTATTCGGTCGACAGGTTCGCCGATATCGAAGTGTTGCGCTACCAGGTAACTGGTTTTGAAGAGTTGACGTTAAACCAGAAACAACTATTATATCACTTGTCGGAAGCGGCCCTTATGGGACGCGACATACTGTTCGATCAGAACAACAGGTACAATCTGGCCATCAGAAGGGGTTTGGAACTGCTCTATTCAACTTATGAAGGCGACAGAAATGATGAACAGTTCAAGGGGTTGGAGACTTATCTCAAAAGAGTGTGGTTTTCCAACGGTATCCATCACCACTATTCCATGGACAAATTTGTACCCGGTTTTTCGCGGGAATTTTTTTGGGAGGCTGTTCGCGGAGCTGATCCATCTAAGTTACCGTTGAGGGAAGGTCAAACAGTCGATCAGTGGCTGGCGGAGATAACCCCGGTTATCTTTGATATGGATGTAATGTCCAAGAGAGTTGTTCAGAGCGGGGATGAGGATCTTATTGTCAGTTCCGCCAACAACTATTATGGTGAGGGTGTGACCCAAGCGGAAGTGGATGCTTTTTATGCCGGGATGAAGGATCCAAATGATGACACCCCAATTTCTTATGGCCTTAATAGCAGACTGGTAAAGGAGAACGGCATCTTGAAAGAGATTGTCTGGAAGGTAGGTGGCCTTTATACCGAAGCACTTGAGAATATTGTGGCCGAGCTTAGGAAAGCGGTTCCATTCGCGGAAAACGACGCTCAGAGAGCGGTTATTGAAAAACTTATTGAGTTCAACGAGTCCGGCAATCTGGCGGACTTCGACGAATATGCCATTTTATGGGTGAAAGATCTGGATTCTGAGGTCGATTTTGTGAACGGGTTTACCGAGACCTATGGCGATCCGCTGGGAATTAAGGCAAGCTGGGAGTCGGTCGTAAATTTCAAAAACAATGAGGCAACCAAAAGAACCGCGATAATAAGCGAAAACGCTCAATGGTTCGAGGATAACTCCCCAACCGACGATAAATTCAAAAAGGATCAGGTAAAAGGGGTTTCAGCTAAGGTTATTACGGTAGCTATGCTCGGCGGGGACTGTTATCCCGCCTCACCAATCGGTATCAACTTGCCAAACTCAGACTGGATCAGGGCAGCCCATGGATCCAAGTCGGTTACAATAGAGAACATTACCGAGGCATACGACAAAGCTACACAGGGAAGCGGATTCGCTCCGGAGTTTTATTGGAGCGATGTGGAGAGGGAGTTGGTGAAGAAATATGGTTTTCTTACCGGGAATCTGCATACCGATCTGCATGAGTGTCTCGGCCATGGTTCCGGCAAAATCCTTCCGGGAGTCGATCCCGATGCGCTTAAGGCATACGGTTCAACTATTGAGGAGGCCAGGGCTGATCTTTTCGCTCTCTATTATTTGGCCGATGACAAGATGATTGAACTTGGCCTGGTAAACGACAAAGAGGCTTATAAGGCTGAATATTATGTATATATGATGAACGGTATGATGTCGCAGCTTGTACGTGTGGAGCTTGGCAAAAATATTGAAGAGGCTCATATGCGCAATCGACAGCTTATAGCTATGTGGGCTTATGAAAAGGGAAAAGCCGACAATGTGGTTGAATACCGGATAAGAGACGGAAAAACATATGTAGTGGTAAATGACTACGAAAAACTCCGTGACCTGTTCGGTCAGTTGCTTGTTGAGGTTCAGAGGATAAGGAGTGAAGGCGACTATGAGGCGGGCAGGGCTTTGGTGGAAAATTACGGTGTCAAAGTAGATCAAAGGCTCCATGCCGAGGTGTTGGAGCGTTATGCCGGTTTGAATCTCGCTCCCTATAAGGGTTTTGTAAATCCTGTAATGAAGCAGGTTACCGACGCCAATGGAAATGTTACAGATGTGGTTCTTGACTATAATGAGAGTTACGTTGATCAGATGATGCGCTACAGCAGGGATTACTCCTATTTACCAACGTACAATTAAAGGTAATAGCTGCCGTACGATTTATCGGTTTACAGCTTTCATACGGCAGCATATCGCGACAACCATTCTACTATTAAAAGATAATTTGGGATAACCGGTCGGTTCCGACCTATCGGTTTGTGGTGGATAATATGAAGGAACATTATAAAAGGATATTTAGGGTAATAAAAGGTGTACTGCCCTCAACGACAAAAACCGCTCTTTGGATAGTAAAGATCACCGTGTCCGTCTCTTTGGCGATTTTTTTATTGGATTACATTGGATTTGTCGACAAACTCTCTCTTTGGCTGGGACCTGTTTTCAGACATTTGGGCCTGCCCGGCGAAGCATCGTTGGCTTTTATCAGCGGTTACTTCGTAAATGTTTATTCGGCTGTAGCTGTTATAGCGACTTTGGAACTCGATTTCAGGGCAACAACCATTTTGGGGGTAATGATATTGTGCGCGCACAATATGATCGGAGAGACGGCGGTACAGAGCAAAACGGGATCCTCATTCTTCAGGATGATTTTTATCAGGACATTCTCGGCCATAGTTCTTGCCTTTGTACTTAATCTGGCTATGCCCGGAAAAGCCATCGAATATGCGGGCAGGGTAGGGGCAATCGCTGATCAGACCTTCGCTAACCTGTTTGGAATATGGTTGATAGGTACGTTGAAACTGGTATTAAAAATGTTGGTTCTGATATTTTCGCTCTCCATTCTTAACCGTATCCTTACAGAATATGGGGTCATCCAGTGGTTATGCAAATATCTTAAACCGATTATGTTGTTTTTTGGCTTGCCTGAAAAAACCGGGTTTATGTGGCTTATTGCCAATACTCTTGGCCTGGCTTACGGTGGAGCCATAATGATGGAGGAGACAAGTGCCGGCAATGTGTCGCTTGGCGATGCCGACCTGCTTAACCACCATATAGGAATATCGCACAGCAATCTTGAGGATTTGTTGCTTCTGGCTTCCGTAGGAGCCGGTGTAGGCGTAATGCTTGTCTCGCGCTGGCTTATGTCCTTGCTATTGGTTTGGGAACGTCGTCTGGAGCGGAGGTTGTTTACTTCAGGATTTTCTCTACAACCAGAGGGTCGCCGTCGTTAGGAGCCGGCTCAATTCCCAGGATAGTAGCGATAATCAGATGCAGGTTCAGGTTTTGCATAGTCTCTCCTTTATATCCCTTCTTGAACATAGGGCCGGCAGCGTAAAAAATCCCCTCCATCTCCTGGGCGAAATTGTCATATCCATGGGCTCCGCCGGTGTAGGCCCTGTCTGTTTCCCTGAAATGGACATAAGTACCGATATCCGGAAGGACAATCAGTTCGCCAATACGTTCATGCGTACCGTAAACAAACTTTTTAGGTATCTCCCCTTTCCTGTAAACTGAAATATTGGGGACCTCCTTGAGAATATTGTACGCCGTTTCGGTATAGGTCGGTTTTGGATAGAGATACGTGGGTACACCGTCGAACACATAATCAAAACTGTCTCTTGGGAGATACTTATACAGGTTCACATATTTGTCGGGTGTATATGTTGCCATCCCATGGTCGGACAAAACAATGAAATTGATTTTTTTGAAGATATCCAGTTTTCTCGCCCTGTTGAAGAGGTAGTTCAGAACCTGATCAAGTTCTTCGACTTTGTCTATTACCTTTTCGGAATCCGGTGTCTCATCGTGCGCGATGGCATCAGGTTCCTCGATGTACCACATAATCAGATGAGGTCGTCTCTCTTTTGGAAGCCGCAGCCATGAGATAACCGAATCGACCCTGGTATTGTAAGGGACGCTACCGTCATATTTTTTCCAGATAGAGGCCTGATGTCCACCCATTGCCGCCTCGCTGCCCACCCAAAAGTATGTTGCCGATTTTACCCCCTGTCGTTCAGCGGTGTTCCAGATAGGCTCACCACCATAGAAGGCGGGGTTCTCAACCGCCTCGCGGTTACCGATGGTATAAATCTTATCGAGGTCGGGAGCGTAAAAAGAGTTGTTTACCAATCCGTGGTGATCGGGATGCAAACCTGTAGCCATAGCGTAGTGGTTTGGAAAGGTGTTGCTTGGAAATACCGGTCTGAACCCTGTCTGAACTCCTATTTTCGCCAGGGAATCCAAGGTAGGAGTATTTCCCCTTGAAGCGTAATCGTAGCGAAATCCGTCGAGAGAGAGGACAACAACATATTTGTTTTTTGGAATTCTGTTTTTTTTACAAGAGGAAAATCCTAAAAAAACAATAATCAATAATAACGGATATATAACTTTTTTCATTATCGAAGAATTTATGTTTAATGCCAGCTAACTTCGCGCATATCTTTTAATCGTTCCCGGTCGTTAGATTTGTTTTAAAGAATATTTTTGTTACGGGCAATTTGTTTTTTCTGTACAGTCAGGTAGAGCAGTTATGAGCGGCTACACTATTGGGTTGTCGCCATCTCTTTAATTGATGTAAAGATAATAAAAAAGGGGAGCCGCGATTATACACGGCGCCCCTTTTGAATTTGTTCGGGTGGTATTAATTAAATATATAACGCACGCCAATCTGAAGTTGCCAGCAGTTTGTGTAAACCCTGTTGTTCGTGAAACTTGTGGAAGGCAAATACCTTGTTCCACTGGCGTCGGTACTATAGTACATTGAATAGGTGGGAACATTGGAAGCGGTTTTTCCCTCATACTTCAATATTTTTCCATAGTTCGATGGAGAAGATGATTGGATCAAACCCCAACCATTGTTGATAAGGTTTCCAAAATTCAATATATCCAGGCTTACCTGTAAAGTGTTAACGGTGGCTCCCGCCTTGATTTTGAACTCTTCGGTAATTTTCAGGTCGATTCTGTTCAGCCAAGGCATTTTAGCGCCGTAAGCTTCGGCATATTCACCTTTATGTTTGCTGAGATAAGCGTCCTGTTCAACAAATTTCCAGAAGGCTGTGGCCTGTTCGTCCGCGGAAAAGCCGTTGGCATCCACAAATGTCAGTTCGTTGGCTGAAGCGGGGATATAGATCAGATCGGATGTCTGTCCGTCCTGGTTCATGTCGTTTGAATACATATAACTAAACATGCCTGTGTTGTAGCCGGCGTAATAAAGGCCGATGTTTGTGGCAAGGTTTTTCGCATACTCAAATTTATAGCTGAATGATCCGATTACTTTATTTGGGGTAAGATACTGTGAATTGTGGAGATCAAGCAGATTTGGGCCATCCACTGACGGGAGGTTGTTCCAGGCCGAGTAAGCCTGTGATCCGGGGTTTCCGGAAATCTCTTTGGCCACGGTATAGGTATATGATGCCATTAGGTTCATATTTGTCACCGGCTGGGCGGTAACCATAATGTTCGCTGTTCCGCTGTATCCTTCGCTTGTGTTTTTAAGAACTATGGCACCACTTGTAACCCTTGAAGATACCATGGCGGCATCCTTGTTTCCATAATCCAGCCTGTTATCCGGTCCGGCAAATGTAGCAAGTCCGGACGGGTCAACCACATTATAGTTTTCCATGCATACAGCGTTGATGTCTTTGTTTAACATCCCCTCAATGGTGAGAGTAATAGGCATCTCTATAGGTAGTTGGTAGTCAACAGCTATGGCATTTTTCCAGAGTTGGGGAAGTTTGAAGCTGGGATCGATCCCCACAACGGTCGCCCGGGAAATATCGGCTTCTGTCGCGTAATTTGGAGCCGTTGGCAACCCCAATGTGGAGATCATCTGGTTAACATCAGTTATCAATCCGCCTTCAAGTACCGCAAGGTCGCTAGCCCTGGTTATTGATGCGGTATTTTGTAACATACCCGCGTTTGTGGGCATATTGGTGAAGAATACAAGAGGTATCCTACCGGTAAATACACCGGTTCCGCCTCTAAGTATCAAACTCTTATCACCATTAATATCCCAGTTGAAACCGATTCGGGGAGAGAATTGAACGCTTACATTCGGCCATTTTCCGTTATCTATTGTTCTACCATTAAAGTCGATATCCAGAACTCCAAGATTTGTTTCCATTTCGTTCAGGTAATTCAGCATATCGGCCCTCAAGCCGTACGTGAGTTTGAGTTTTTTTGTAATGTTCCATTCGTCCTGGGCATAAACACCTGATTGGGCGAAAGCCACCTCGGCGGCGGGGCTCAGTTCCCCACCGTAACCGTAAGTCAGACCAAACGCTATAGGGGCGGCTCCATTTCTGAAATCGTCAAGAGAAGCGTATTTATAGTAGCCGGTACCGTAGCGCATGAAGTTGTTCACAGCGTTTTGGTACTCGAATGATGCGCCTGCGGTGATGTTGTGGCTTCCGAAGGTCAGGGTCACATAATCGTTTACGTTGAAGATGGTGTTTCCAACCTTGTTGTTCCACGAAAAGAGTTCATAACCGGCGCTCATAAAGGCGTTGCCATCTTTCCAGATATCGATATGTGGGAACGGTTTGGAGTTGGAGCTGCGCTGATCAACAATACTGGAATAGGTTACCAACAGTTTATTGGATATTTTGTCGTTTAACTTGCTGTTCAGCTCACCGGCGATGGAAAGCGCGTTGTTGTCCATAAAGTAGCAGTTATCCAGAAACGCCATGGCGTCTTTGGAGATACGGCCGGAAGCCGCTCTTGTACCGACCGTGGAGGTGGCGTTTGTTGAGTTTGCGGTAGAATTTGTTGTGTAGTTAAACCTTAAACTCAATTTATTGGCGTTATTGATGTTCCAGTCGATTCTGGTCAACGCTTTGTAATTGGTAGTACCTCCGTCGTAGTTGCTATATGGTCCCGGATCATAACCATAATTGGTTTTGAGAATCTTGGCGAACTCATCTAAATCACTGGCCCTTACCCTGCTTATGTAGTTGTCGGCATCCGAAACACCGTCAGTTGAGAGTTTCCAGTTATGTATGGGAGCGGGAGAGTTCTCATATTCCCCGTTAACGAAGAAGAAAAGTTTATTCTTGATAATAGGGCCTCCTAGGGTAAATCCATAGGTGGAAAGAGACTCGGTTGCCCTTTCGCCCAGATCGTCACCATCTATCTTATTGCCCCTCATATTTTGGTTTCTTTGATAAGTATAGGCGCTTCCTTGGAAAGTGTTTGTACCACTCTTGGTGATAGCGTTGATACCTCCACCAATGAAGTTTGTTTGTCGTACGTCAAACGGGGCGATAACCACCTGCACCTCCTGGATAGCATCCAGAGATATTGGGTTGCCACCACCGGGCAGATTTGACGATAAGCCAAAGTTGTTGTTCAGGTTGGCACCGTCTATCGTGAAAGAGCTCATCCTGCCGTCGCGTCCCGCAAAGTCGGTTCCGCCCCCCGAATAGGGAGAAAGTCGTGTAAAATCTTCCAGACTCCTGTCGATTGTAGGCATTATACCCAACTGGGTGTTGCTGATGTTGGTTATAGCCCCTGTTTTTTTGCCGGAGAACTTTGATCTGTCGCCAATAACCGTAACTTCAGATAATTGTGTCGCGGATTCTTTTAATTCCACGTCCAGCATAAAGGTTTCACCCAGTTTGAGAGTAACCTCTTCAAATACGGCTGTAGCGTAGCCTATAAAGGAGACCTCTATAGTGTATGGTCCGCCAACGCGCATACCCTGAATGTCGAACAGTCCGTCGCTGCTGCTGATAGTGCCATACCGTGTTCCTGACGGCCCGTGTAGTGCCACAATCGTGGCTCCGGGAACGGTTTCGTCACCTGAAGAGACTACGCCGCTCAAGCTGGCGGTAGTAACCTGCGCATATACCCCAAAGAAGGTAAAGAACAGAAGTGTGAGCAAAGTAGCGATTTTTTTCATGTTGTCTTTTTTTTGTTTTAGGTTTTGATTTATATCCGCAAAACTATGTAGGTATTGTTTCATTTTGGTTATTGAATTGTTACGAAAATGTTAAAATACAATTTTCGATGGGACCCCCGCAATCCAAACCCCATAAAACCAATAATGTTTTCGGAACCGATAAATATTAATTGTTTGTCCCATGAACCACATACCAAAAGTATGGCAATTTTGGGTTAGGTATAATAAAGTTTCACCGAAACTTACCAACATTTATTGTTGATATGTTCCGGTGAAACCTCTATGGAAAAATTGCGATAATAATTCAACAATTTTCCATTATTTTATTGATATTGTTTACCGCAACTACGGTTACGACAGATAATTTTTATCTGTACCCGCCACCGCCGCCGCCACCGCCGCTAAAGCCGCCGCC
>DUOU01000249.1 GCA_012838685.1 Bacteroidota bacterium
AACCACTGGGCATTGTTCATGAAAGCTTCATCGGAGATACGCCATCCCAACGATATCGAAGGAAATGTTCCCCATCGATTATTTTCGCCGAATTTAGAGGAGGCGTCGCGGCGTACCGTAACCGTTGCCAGGTATTTGTCGTCAAAGGAGTAATCAACTCTACCGAAGTATCCAAACATTGATGTGTGGCTGCCCTGTCCTCCACCATTAGAGAGATCGGCGGTCGCGCCATTGCCAATAATCCAGGTGTTTGGGTTATCGGGGAAAGTGTAGTCATAACGACTCGCGCTTATATTCCTGCCATAGTCCTGGTCCAAAGCTTCGGTTCCAACTACAGCCGTAAGATTGTGAATACCGAATCTTTTGGTATAGGTGGCCGTGTTGGTCCATTGCAGGTTGGAACTCCAGCTCGCGCTCTCCGATAGGGAGTTCCGTGTGCTGCCCTCCTTGTTCCACTCTATTGTCCTCTCGTTGAACGAGCGTCCCCAACTACCACTCAGAACCACCGCTGCCTGGGTTCTAAGAGTAAGTTCGGGTATCGGCTTAATCTCTAAAAATATTGAGTTTTGTGAGTTTACATTGCGATCCCAGTCTCCTTTGGCATTTTCAACCACAGCCAGACCTGTATTGCTGTGGCCCCCTTCATTCCATGTTCCGGCAAACTGCCCACTTACGTTATAAGGTGCTACCCATGGTTTTACTCTATATGTGTAGGCAAATGCGCCACCTTCGGCGTTGTTTCCGCGGTCACCCTGTGTCTCGGTGTATGAAAGGTTGGAATTAACGCCTATATTGATAGATTTCCTCGGCATGAAGGAGGTATTAAGGCGAATGGAATATCGGTCATAGTACGAGTTCTTTACTGTACCTTCCTGACCTGTGTAGCTGATACTCATGGAGTATTGTCCTTTATCACCGCCGCCCACAACAGATAGCTGATGGTCGGTAATAAATCCATCTTGGATTATAAGGTCGAACCAATTGGTACCTTCGAATGCATCTGTTCTTGACATTCCTCTCTCCAATATGTTATAATAGTAGGCAGAAAGAGCGTAAGAATTTACACCGTTATCCACATAATTATCCCTTAAAAGATTTAGGGCTGTGTTTTCATCACCCGTACCGTCTCCAAATCGATCTAAAACATCCTGAACGGAGTAACCGGCCGGTACTGATGTGAATGGCATTGTAAGTGAACCACCGGTCCAGGAACCGTCGGCATTGACGGTATATCCGCTCAATTGACCAAACTGTGTGTCTTTAGCGGGAGTCTGGCCTCTGTAATTATGCAGGTTACGCATTCCGTCCCCAATGAAATCCATCAATTCTCCCGCATTAAGCAGATCAAAACCATCGTTGGACATGGTGCTGATTCCTATATAACCGTTGTAAGATACGCGCGGTTGACCGGTTTTTGTTCCTTGCTTGGTAGTGACAATGATAACGCCGTTAGCACCTTGAGCGCCGTAAATGGCTGTTGCTGAGGCGTCTTTCAGTACTTGAAATGTTTCTATGTCGTTGGCGTTAACAGAACTGATTGTTCCGCCCGAAACGCCATCGATGATAATCAGAGGGTCGGAACCGTTGACTGAACCGACACCGCGTACACGTATGGTTGATGCGGCACCGGGAGCACCGGTGGTTGATACGTAAACTCCCGCTGACTTGCCCTGAAGGGCTTCAGCAAATGTAACTGACGAAGATTCGGCCAATGCTTCCGCGCTTACTACCGATACCGAACCTGTGATGTCTCTTTTTGCCTGTGTGCCGTAGCCCACAACTACAACCTCTTCAAGCTGCTGGATATCTTCATTGAGAACGATATCGATGATTCGCTGGTTTCCGACTACAACCTCCTTGGAAATGTAGCCGATAAATGAAAATGCCAAAGTAGAGTTGGCATCCGGAACTGTGATGGAATAAGCACCATCAACATCGGATAGAACACCCGTGGTTGTTCCTTTAATCACAACGCTTACACCCGGAAGGCTGTAGCCAGACTCTTCCGTAATTGTACCAGTAACAACAATCTGGGCGGAAACGCTGAAACTGACCGTTAGCGCGAGTATTGCCAAACATAATGTTCGCAAAGCTTTTACAATGCGATGTCGTTTAGTTGTTAATTCCATAATTAATAGATATGTTTAGGTTTAAGAAAATAAAACAGACTTAAGTATACATATAAACTCCGGTATACCTAAGTTGTCAATGATTTAATAGATAAGTTGTTTGTTTTGAGGAAAAACAGTTGACTTATTCCTCTGGTAGTGTTCTACTGGATTAAGATCATAGGCAAATGGTATTAAGTTAATAATATGTGTATAGTTACTCTCTTCCATTATGAAATATTGTTATAATCTTTTTCCCATGGACACATATGCCCAGGAGTTCTTGAGGCACATCTATTCGGAGGTTAAAAATGCCTTGCCCCATTTTTTCAGTATTCCGAATAACTGTCAATTTTTGAACAATAGTGTAAATATCGAAAATAATTTTTAAGATTTTCGGGATCTTCTTCTATCCATTTGGTTACCTCAACTTTGTCATCTTCCGAACAACTCCCCTCCAGGTATCTTATCAGTAAATCATTATCCATTTTTTATGTTTTTATCGGCATAAATCTCCGCCTTCTAAAGAAGATAACGATCCAGAAGATAATATCCCTAGTTTGGAATTTGATTTTATAATATTAGGCAGGGAAAATATTCAATGATTATGGTTTACCAACAACCATAAAAACAACGCCAGATAATCTTTTAGGCTAAGCCTGAGTGTTTTTAAGGCATTCGTGATGTGGTATTCCACACCTTTGATCGATATATTAAGTTCTTCGGCGATTTCTTTATATGTTTTGCCACTTAACCGGCTCATTATAAAAATCTTTCTTGTCTTTTCTGGAAGCGAAACCAGTGTTTTTTCTAGAATCTCATTTATTTCATCGGAGAAGATAATTTTTGGGTCGCTTACCTCTAGGGAGAGGAGTCTGATATCCATTTCCCGGGCCAGTATTTCACGAACGTTATCGTGTGTTTTTTGTTTTAGTTTTTCGCGCCTCAGATAGTCAATCGAACGGTTTTTAAGAATGGTGAACAGGAACGGGGCAACAGGGTCCACTACTCTTTTTTTCATCTCTTCCCACACCTGTATCAATGAATCGGTAACAATATCTTCCGCCGCCATCTCATCGTGAACATACGATTTAACATAAACAAACGATTTATGGTAATAGCATGAATATATATCGTTAAATTTGGCTTAATGTTCAAAAGTAATGATGAAATCTTCTATAACCCCCATTATTACTAACTTTGAAGCATTTTAAAGGTGATGGGTAAAAAATTTGCTTTTACTGTGGTTCGCGTGCCACGGTTAAAAA
>DUOU01000250.1 GCA_012838685.1 Bacteroidota bacterium
AAAAAAAGTGAAAAAGCTGCCGCCGCTGAGCCCACCGCAAAAAAAGCGGCTCCAAAAAAACCGGCCGCAAAGAAGCCCGCTGCTAAAAAGCCCACCGCTAAAAAAAGCGGACCAAAAGGCAGCACTGATAAAGAATAACAAGTAGAATATTAAAAATTTACAGATATGGCACACAAGAAAGGAGCAGGTAGTTCGCGAAACGGACGCGACTCACACAGTAAACGCCTTGGAGTGAAACTATTCGGAGGTCAGAGTGTCAAAGCCGGAAATATAATTGTAAGACAAAGAGGCACAAAACATAATGCCGGCAATAACGTAGGTATGGGAAAAGATCATACCCTCTATGCGTTGATCGACGGTGAAGTTGAATTCACAAGGAAAAAGAACGACAAACTTTTTGTCTCCGTAAATCCTGTCAGCGAGTAAATAAAGATAGATTTACGCAAGATTTCGCCCCGACAATTCTTTTCCATAAAGAGAAAAAATTGTCGGGGTTTTTTTTGTAGATTTACGCTCTATAACAACTAATTTTTAATATTTAACAAGATGCTTCCCATAACCCTTATCCGCGAAAACAAAGAATTTGTCGCGGAACGACTTAAAATCAAAAATTTTCAAGCTGAAGATATTCTTGATAAAATTCTGGAACTCGACTCCAAAAAACGTGACATACAGACAAAATCGGACGCCCTGTTGGCCGAGATGAACAAAATATCCAAAGAGATAGGTTCCCTGATGAAAGAGGGCAAAAAAGAGGAGGCCGAAGCAGCCAAGGCTAGTACCTATAGTATTAAGGATGAGATTAAAGAGTTGTCGGAGCAGATGGCTCCGATTGACTCGGAACTGAAGAATCAGTTGGTTCAGCTTCCCAATCTCCCCCATTCGTCGGTACCCAGGGGCTTCGGGGCCGAAGATAATGAAATAGTGCGTCAGGGCGGAGAGATTCCTAAACTCTGTGAGGGCGCTCTTCCGCATTGGGAACTCATAAAAAAATATGATATTATCGACTTTGATCTGGGAACAAAACTCACCGGAGCCGGGTTTCCCGTGTACAAAGGCAAAGGCGCCAAACTGGGAAGGGCGTTGACAAACTTCTTCCTTGACGAGGGAGAGAAAGCCGGATACCTGGAGGTAATGCCACCTATTATCGTCAATGAGGATTCGGGATTTGGAACCGGACAACTACCCGACAAAGAGGGACAAATGTATCATATTGAACTTGACAACTTTTATTTGATACCAACAGCTGAAGTCCCCGTCACCAATATTTACCGCGACGTGATCCTGAACGAAGAAGATCTGCCGATAAAAAATATGGCCTACACTCCATGCTTCAGAAGGGAGGCCGGTTCATGGGGAGCGCATGTAAGGGGACTTAACAGACTGCACCAGTTTGATAAGGTGGAGATTGTAAGGATATCGCGCCCGGACAATTCCTATGAGTCGCTTGATGAGATGGTAGCCCACGTGGAGGGCTTGATACAGAAACTGGAGCTCCCCTATAGGGTAGTGCGGCTATGTGGAGGGGATATGTCATTTACCTCCGCGTTGACGTACGATTTTGAAGTATGGTCCGCCGCGCAATCCAGATGGTTGGAAGTAAGTTCCACATCAAACTTCGAATCGTTTCAGGCAAACAGACTGAAATGCAGGTTTAGAGAGAAAGCCGGGAAGCAGGTGCGACTGGCGCATACACTCAATGGCAGCGCCCTGGCCTTGCCAAGAATCGTGGCCGCCATACTGGAGAACAACCAGACACCAAATGGTATTAGAGTACCAAAAGTACTTGTACCCTTCACGGGATTCAATATAATAGATTGATACGCCGCCCATTTTTATGGGTTTTTCCCCGCGGCGTTCAGTTTTTATAATACCGATATATGCCATGCGAAGAAATATAATTGTATCTGCCCTACTTTTACTGTTCATAACTTTTGCCTTTTCCTGCGAGAAAAAAGAGTCTCCGGTGAAGGTGACCGATGAAATGGCCCGGGATACTCTGTACGATATAATGGAATACTGGTACTATTGGCATGACAATATGCCAGCGATCAATAAAAAAAACTATTCCAATCCCTATACCCTGCTTGAAGCTCTTAGATACGACAAGCTCGACAGATGGAGTTTTGTGGCCGACTATGAGAAGTTTATGGCCGATATGGCAGGTGAATTTTATGGACATGGCTTCAGTATGGGAATCGACGAAGAAGACAATGCGAGGATCGCTATGATTTACTCGGGATCACCATTGTATATCCAGGGGGTGAGACGGGGGTGGATAGTGTCGAGCATAAATGGACACGATATAGCCACTGTGATCAAAAACGGTGATGCGTATACCTATAACCTTATTTTCAGTGCCCCAACTTCTGCCTTTGTTTTCAAGAAACCTGACGGCACACTCTGGGAGACCACTTCTACAAAGTCAAAATTCACTATCAACACCGTTTTGGAGTATGACACGCTCAAGCTCAAATCGGGAACAGCGGGACACCTTGTACTTGAATCGTTCAAAAGTTCGACCTCGGCGGAACTGGAGGAGGCTTTTGATTTTTTTAGGGACAATAGCGTGTCCGACTTGATAATAGATCTTAGATACAACTCAGGTGGTTATCTCGACGTAGCCCTGGAGATGTCGAATTACATAGCCGGAAACAACCTCAACTCCGAAATTTTTTCGCTATTGCGGTACAGCGATAAAAGGTCGAGACACAACTATTCTTACTGTTTTGGGGAGACCTCTGTTCCTCTTGATGTTTCAAATATTGTTTTTATCACGAGCAGGGCCACAGCATCAGCGAGCGAAGCGTTGATAAACGGATTGAAACCGTTTTTCAATATCGTTTCCGTGGGCGACACAACATATGGAAAACCTATGGGCATGGATGGCTGGGCATGTGCCGAGAAGTATATCTTTTATCCTGTCACCTTCAAAGTTGTGAACGCCCAGGGCCAAGGCGAATATTTTGGAGGGCTGCCACCTGAAATCATCGGTGGGGATGATTTAAAACATGACTTCAATGATCGTGAAGAAGAGTGTCTTAAGTATGCTATAGAGTATCTGGAAAACGGCACTGTTACCGCGAAAAGCGAAGAGAGCCGGTACAGACCTGTTTATATGTTCAACAGGCCGGAATGGTCGGATAATATGTTTACCACTATCCCCTGAAACAGGTATATTGAATGGACAAAAACATTAACAGTTCAATACAAACTGTTCAATAACAATAAGATTTTGGCAAAGAAAATCAAAGAGAGAATAATACTGGGTATCGACCCCGGAACAAATATTACCGGATATGGCATAATAAAAATCGTCGAAAACAATCCGGAACTGGTATCATTGGGGTTGATCGATCTCAGAAAAATCGATGATCATTATATACGGCTGAAATATGTTTTTGACAGAACTGTCGGTATAATAGACGAATATTGTCCTGATGAACTTGCCATTGAAGCCCCTTTTTACGGGAAGAACGTGCAATCTATGTTAAAACTCGGAAGAGCCCAGGGGGCGGCCATTGCAGCGGCGCTTCACCGCGAAGTGCCAATTTTTGAATATGCCCCTAAAAAGATAAAAATGTCCATCACCGGTGTCGGTTCCGCATCAAAGGAACAGGTGGCCTCGATGTTGATGAAAATCCTGAAATTCGAGGAAAAGGGTATGAAGCTTGACGCGACGGATGGTCTTGCGGCCGCGCTATGCCATTTCTACCAATCAAACATACCGGTAAACAACGGAAAATATAATAGTTGGAAAGAGTTTGTGAACAAAAATCCGGACAAGATAATTTAAGGTGTTCTTGATGAAATATTATTGTGATGGGTGTTGTGGCCGACATATTTGATGATCTTATTTCGCTTCTTTTCCCGAGGATATGTAACGCCTGCGGCGACAGGCTGATGAAAAACGAGAAGCTGATCTGCACGGGTTGTTTTGTCAACATTCACCGGACCGGATACCATCTTATACCGGAAAATATTGTGGAAAAAACTTTTTGGGGGCGTTGCAAGCTTGAAAGAGTAGCTGTTTTTTCGATCTACAACAAGGATAGTGGCATACGCAAGCTTGTTCATAACATGAAGTACAGAGGAATCAAGGAGATCGGGTCCGAACTGGGAAGAATTTATGGAAATGATCTGGTAGAATCGGATTTTCTTGAAGGTATCGAACTGATAGTCCCCGTGCCGCTCCACCCCTCAAAAGAACGCATCAGGGGGTTCAACCAAAGCGCTGAGATAGCTGAAGGATTGAGCGCCTCAACCGGTATTCCGGTAGCGAACGACATTCTGACAAGAAGTTCGTTTTCGCATACACAAACAAAAAGGAAAAGAGTGGACAGATGGAGCAATGTGGAGGGAATATTTGGGGTGACGGACTATGAGCGGATTGAAGGGAAACATCTTTTGCTCGTCGACGACGTCATTACAACGGGAGCAACCATTGAATCCTGCGCCACCGAACTTCTGAAAGGAAAAAATGTGAAGGTCAGCGTTGTGGCTCTCGCGGCGACAATAAACTGATTTTCATTGATCGCTTTATTCGATCTCCATCGCACTGGCAATGTTTGAGGCTATCTCCAGGAACTCTTCTTTTGTAAACTGAAGCTTAGGGTTGGAAAATTGAAGATCGCCCATCTCATCCATAGGTACAAGATGAATATGGGCATGCGGAACTTCAAGACCAATTACGGCCATACCGACCTTAACGCAGGGGTATGCCTTTTTAATGGCTTTGGCCACCCTTTTGGCGAACAGAAAAAAGTCTTTGTACAACTCGTCGTCCAGGTCAAAAACATAATCGACCTGTTTCTTGGGGATCACAAGAGTATGGCCCTTTTTAAGGGGGTTAATGTCCAAAAAAGCGTAGAAATTCTTATCTTCGGTTACCTTGTAACTTGGAATCTCCCCTTTAATTATTTTTGTGAAAACCGTATCCATAAGGTTATATGTATTAAACTGATATAGAAATTATCTCGAAACTCATAAGTCCCGCCGGCACCTTAACATCGACTATATCACCCTGCTTCTTCCCCAAAAGAGCTCTAGCGATAGGAGAATTTACAGCTATTTTGGCCTCTTTCAGGTCAGCTTCCACTTCGGATACAATCTGGTATTCCGCAATGGCGTTGTTCTTGGTGTTCTTTATTTTTACCTTATTAAAAATGCTGACCGTTCTTGTTCCAATTTTTTTCTCGTCAATTATCCTGGAACGGGAAACTATATCCTCAAGCTTGGAAATTTTCATCTCCAGCAATCCCTGCTCCTCTTTGGCCGCATGATATTCGGCATTTTCGCTTAAATCGCCTTTATCCCGCGCATCCGCTATAGCTTGGGACAACTTTGGCCTGTTAATAGATTTAAGCTGTTCAAGCTCATCCTTCATTTTTTGAAGCCCCTCTTCAGTAACGTACAGAATTCCTGCCATTTCAACAGTGTTTTTTTAATAATACGATAGTTTGATTTTATGCTTCCCGTTAACGGGAGCACTTTTCGGGTTTCTGAAGAGCTCTCCCGGCAAACATATACATGACTATCAACGTTTCACCAAGATCCATCTCTAAATAAAAACAAGATTTTACCTAATAATAGAAATACATTTGAGTAAAAACAAGAAGAATTCCGGACTCCTCCAGAACTCTCCATAGGACAAATATATACAATCCAAATCAAAATGCAAAAAGATTCATCGGAATTTTCTGGCGGCTCCTTTTGTTCTTGCTTTGTTCTGTTTTTGCCTCTCTCTTGCGGACCTGTTTGCCTCCTTCCTGTTCAGTTTCATACGCTTCCTGACCTCGGGGGTCTGTATCTCCATAGATCTTTTCAGATTCTCTTTGATAGCTTTATTGTAATCCTTTTTCTTCTTTCTTTCAAGTTTTGCCGCTTCCCTTTCCGCCTTCCGAAGATATTTTGGTTTGATCTGGAGAGCCGGAAAAACTGAGAGTGAAGTGTGGGATTTGACCCCCATTATCGGCCCCATTGCCGCATCACGGCAAAAACCCGATCTTCCCGCCATCAAAAGCAGGATCATTAAAATAAATATTTTACCGCTGTTTTTCGTTCCCATAAACATATATTGTATAATAATCGTTTTATCTCTCCGTTAATTGGCTAATTTTACCAGGTTTCCGTTGAAAATGGATATAGGCCCAAACATACGAATTTTTTTTCTGGGAGTCGTTATGGCTCTCTCCCTGACTTGTTGCGAGCGCAACAGCAACGATCCCATTCCCAATGTTTATGTCAATTTTTCCATAGATTTGAACAGAATAGAATTCAACTCGTTGGGAACTCTGGGCGGTTCAGCCATAGTGACCCGTAAAACAAATAATTTTGGGAGCAGGGCCGCCGGTTACAACAATAACGGGATCCTTGTTTACAGATCGCTTAACGATGAGTTTCTGGCATTTGACAGAACTTGTCCCCATTGCTACGCGGAGAGAGAGGCTTCAGTTACAATTGAAACCGAAGACTCTTTTTCCCAGGAGGCAATTTGTCCGGCGTGCGGAACAGTATACTCACCCGATATGAACGGAATGCCTAAAGAAGGTCCCGGCAGATACTATCTGAAAAATTACAGAACCCGGTTGGATAATGGCAGGTACCTGACCGTTTGGAACAACAGGTAAACTGTTTTTTACTAATATCTATAATGTTCCGGCTTGTATGGACCTTCCCGGGGAACTCCGATATAATCAGCCTGCTCTTTTGTTAGTTTCGTCAGCTTCACCCCTAGCTGCTCCAGATGCAATCTCGCCACCTCTTCGTCCAGATATTTTGGCAACCTGTAAACCCCTATTTCATAGTTTTTTGTCCACAAATCAATTTGGGC
>DUOU01000251.1 GCA_012838685.1 Bacteroidota bacterium
TACCTCCCGGGTTGACTCAGCGTTGGCGGATGGGTTATCATCAAAGGTTAAGTCGCTTGTAGATTACTATACGGATGGGATTTCAAGCTATAATGAGGCAACAATTGTACTGAGAGATATATATATGGCGGCTATCCTGGGTGATGTGGCCCATGCTGTCAAGGTACTCACAAATGCCGAGAACAGTTTTGTGCTGGCCGATACCGGCGATATGCTGATGAATGTCATAGGCAACGATCAGACACCATTCATTTACGAAAAGACCGGAAATGAGTACAATGTTTTTATGATTGACGAGTTCCAGGACACATCCACAATTCAGTACCGCAATTTTAAGCCATTACTGGAGAATAGTATTGCCCAGGGATACAACAGCATAGTTGCCGGTGACGTGAAACAATCAATTTACAGATGGCGAAATGGGGAGTGGTCAATTTTGGGCAGGTTGTTGGAGTCGGATTTTACCGAAGAGAGGGTAAGGGACGAACCCTTAACGACAAACTGGCGTTCTCTGCCCGAAATTGTTAAGTTCAACAACACCCTATTTACGGTATTGCCCGGGATAATCGACAGATATCCGGAGTTTAATGGTTCTTTGGATAAGCTCGCCGATGTCTACGTAAATGTTGTGCAGTCGGTTCCCAATGACAAGAAAGGGGGTTATATCAGGATAGAAAATGTTTCTTCCGAAGATAACGATAGCCGCAAAAAAGATGGTTTCAAGAAGAAGATTCTCTCTTTTTTGCCCGAAATAATCAAACAATGCCAAGATGATGGGTATAGAGCGTCCGATATAGGAATTTTGGTCAGATTCAAGAGTGAAGCTACCGAGATACTTGATTATCTGAACAGATATTCGGCATCAATCTCCGAAGACGAAGGAAAGCGTTATAACTTTAATCTATTGTCGGCCGATTCATTGATAGTTGGAAATTCTGATGCGGTACGTTTCATAGTCGCCGCTATGAAGAGAATAATCGATAGTGATGACAGTATCAACAGGGGAGAGATGCTAAGATATTATCATTTGACGGGTTTGCGGGGCGGGGGAGAGTCGGTTATCTCTTTTTCTCTGGTTGGAGAGTTGGAACAAAAATACTTTCCACTCGGTTATGGGGAGTTTTTGTTAAGCATCAAATCCCGGCCACTTTTTACGTTAAGCGAATCTATAATAAGTTTTTTTGGACTTAATGGCGAGGGTTCAGATGTAGCGGCAATCGGATTTTTCCAGGATCAGGTGCTGAAATATATGAATGAAAACGGTTCCGACCTGAAAGGGTTCATTGCCTGGTGGGAAGATGAGGGCTCAGAACAGGAAATAGAGCTTTCAGGGGAACAGGATGCGATAAGGATTATGACTATCCACAAGGCAAAGGGGCTTCAGTTCAAGATTGTTCTGGTTCCGTTTATCTCCTGGCAATTTACCCCCAAAACCAAAGGTGAAAACTTTATATGGGTTTTGCCGGATAAGGAGCCATTAAGCATAATAGGGGCCTTCCCCGTGAAGTACAACAAGGAGATGCAAGGAACCGGTTTTGAAAGATACTATAACAGCGAACTGTGGTCCTCATACCTTGACAATATCAACCTGCTTTACGTTGCCTTTACGCGGGCGGAAGAGAGACTGTATGGCTTTACGTTTCCCAGAAACAAAAATGAAGCCGGGGCGATTTTATTCTCAACTTTGTCGGCTTCCAGTTCGGATCTGGATATCCAAACCAACAACGAAATGATGGTAAATCTACCCGACTTTTTGCTAAGTGGGGGCAATGTTTATGAGCAAGGGGTGAAACATCGGAACAGTGGTGCCGCTTCAGCCGAGATGTTGCTTAACGCCGATTATCCGGTATTTGGCGGAGAAAATCGACTTAGATTGAGGTTTAGCGGGGGTAGTTTGTTGCGTTTAGATGAAGAGAAAGGGTTGTCAAAAGCATATTATGGAACCGTACTCCATGATATTCTGGGCAATATAATTGTTGAAGATGATATTCAGGGTGCCGTGGACTCGGCCGTGAACGATGGGTTGCTGCCAATAGGAGGAGCTGAAGAGACTGTGGAAAAAATAAGAAAAATGATAAGCGGCCCATTGACAAAAGAGTGGTTCGCGCCGGGAGCCGAGGTGCTGACAGAACCGGAAATACTGGCGGGAGACGGTGAAATACGTCGACCCGACAGGGTGGTAATCCGGAATAACCAGGCAACAGTAATAGATTATAAGTTTGGTGGGGAGAGATCGGAGCATCTGAATCAGATCAAATATTACAAGAGTTTGCTGACCGGTCTGGGATACCAGGTGAAAATGGCGGCATTGTGGTATGTGGAACAGGATAAAATTGTGGAGGTATAAATTGGCGGGAAAGGATTAGTGTCTCCCAACAAAGAGAGGGGCAAAAGTATGGGGAGGAGGGCCTGCTTTTGGGAAAGAGTGGAGACCATAAGGTTATTGGAATATTCATAAAAATATTGTTTTACGGGGAGGCATGGCGACTTCGGCTTTATAATTAAATTTTGTGATGAGATACTTTCTGGAACAGACAGCCCAATATTTGTATGATAATTATGGGAACCGGCTTAGGAATCATTGCCTGGTTTTCCCCAACAGACGTGCCGGTGTTTTCCTTCTGAAACATCTCTCCATTGTTTCCGGCAATCCACTTTGGGCGCCTAAAACCACCACAATAAACGACCTTTTTATGTCGGTTTCCCCGTACAAAACGGCTCCTACCGAAAAACTGGTGGTGGAGCTCTTCAAGCTTTACAGGGAACTGGCCAAAAAGGAGGAGACAATAGACAATTTTTACTTCTGGGGGGAGATGTTGCTCAATGATTTTGACGATGTGGACAAATATCTCGTCAATCCGGAGGCTCTCTTTACTAATCTGAAGGACTTACACGATATTGACAAAAAATTTGGAGGACTGACCGAAGACCAGATAAAGGTTATAAGGAGGTTTATAGTCAATTTCCGGGAGGGAGAAATAACGGATCAAAAAAGGGATTTTGAGTTTAATTGGTCTATCCTTTTGCCTCTCTACATCTCCTTCAAAAAACGGTTGAGAGAACTTGGTATTGCCTATGAGGGCATGGCGGAAAGGGATTTACTTGAGGAGGATGGGGCAGTTTCATCGAAATTCCGCGATTTTGAAAAATATCACTTTATCGGCTTCAACGCCCTCAACAATTGTGAGAAGAAATTGATGGAGATTTTGAAGTCGGAATCAAAAGCGGAATTTTACTGGGACTATGCGAAAACGCCCTTTTTTGAGCACAATCCAAGGGCCGCGCTTTTTGTTGAATCCAACATTAAGGAGTTCGGGCAGACCCTTCCGTTGACCGCCTCCAATACAGGTAGTTTACCTGTGGTAACCATTGTTGATATACCATCTGACTCCGGACAGGCTAAGCTGCTGCCAAATATTTTTAAGGAGATGGCAATTGATACCGATCCCGACAATCTTCACAAAACGGCGGTGGTGCTTGCCGATGAAAACCTGTTGCCGGCCCTGCTTTCCTCCATCCCCCCGGAGATAACCGATATAAACATAACTATGGGCTATCCCTTTAAAATGACTGTCGTCTACTCACTGTTGAGGAGTTTGCTCTCATTGCAGGAGATAAGAGAGGTCAAGGAGCCCCATAAGGTTTTCTTTGGTCACCGTAAAGTGCTGAAGATCCTTTCAAATCCATTGGTAGTCGAGTCAACCAACGGGAGGGCGGAGGATATGGCAAAACAGATCATATCGGGAAACATCTCTTTTATTTCTCCCTCTTTTTTTGGTGAAGACCCTTTTCTGGCTCTTCTCTTCGGGGTTGTTGGGGATACGGATAAATTGTGCGGTTATTTGCGGGATATTTTTATCTCGATAGCCGAATCGCGGGATGGAAGCGACCCTTTGACGGCTGAGTTTCTTTTCAGGGCCAACCAGATGTTGAACAGACTTGAACCGCTATTTGGGGACTCTTCCGTCAATATCAATAAAGAGGTAGCCATTAGATTGATTGACAGAATATTCAGGGAGATAAAAGTTCCTTTTAGAGGGGAGCCTTTAAGGGGGCTACAGATTATGGGCATCCTGGAATCCAGGGCAATTGATTTCGATAACGTTATAATATTATCGGCAAATGAGGGGGTACTCCCTCGATCCTCCCCGTCATCCTCCTATATACCGCACAACTTGCGAGAGGCTTTTGGGTTGCCCGTAATATCGCATCAGGACTCGATATATGATTATTATTTTACAAGGTTGCTCACCAGGGCAAAAAATGTGGTTTTGGTTTATAACTCCTCAGCCGAAGGAATGCGGTCGGGAGAGATGAGCAGGTTTTTATTACGGCTTAAATATGGCAACCTGGTAAGCCCCTCTTTCTTCTCGGCGAAAATAGGTATAAGGGTCGGTGGGGGAGTCGGTGCCTCCATACCCCGTGCACAGAACGACATTCGAATTCTCGAAGAAAAATACATAAAAGGAGCCGACAGACGGCCGCTTTCACCGAGCGCCATCAACGCATGGCTCAATTGTGGCGCCAGATTTTACTATTCGTATGTATGTGGGATGAAGGAGACCGATAGGCTTGTAGAAGGGATTGAACCCGCGATGATGGGAACCATATTGCACGAAGTCATTAACAGGTATTACTCCCCATATGTAGGAGAAAAGATTTCAACTCCTATTATGGAGGAACTTATGAAAAACAAAAAGGGGAAAAGGCAATTGATAGACGAGGTTCTTCGCGAGGTTTGGTTTGGGGGAGAAGATAATGTGCCAAAAACGGGCAATGCCCTGATAATGGCCGATATTACGGAGATGTTTGTTGACAGAGTACTGGAAATAGATAAGAGTTTAGCTCCTTTTATCCTAATAGGGTTGGAGCAAAATTTCACAAAAAACCTTCCAATCAACTATTCGGGGAATAAGGAGTCAATAATAATCGGAGGGAAAATTGACAGGATAGATCAGAGAGAGGGGGTAAAAAGGTTGATTGATTATAAAACCGGGAAGAGTGAACCAAATATCTCCTCAATTGAGGATTTGTTCTCTGGTCCGCCCAAAAAGAGAAATGATGCGGTAACGCAGACATTGATATATTGCTATCTTTTGTCGGACGAAAAAGGTTTCGCCTTGTCGCGTCCCGTAATTTACGCATTAAGGGAAAGCAATAGGGAAAAGTGGGACGATACGATCACAATTGGCAAAAAACCGCTGGATAATTTTAAGGAAGTTGAAACTCAATTCGCGGAGCTGCTAACGAAAACGGTAG
The DNA here is from genome assembly GCA_012838685.1 of Bacteroidota bacterium. Lineage (GTDB taxonomy): Bacteria > Bacteroidota > Bacteroidia > Bacteroidales > VadinHA17 > LD21. The sequence continues at coordinate 5,260 of DUOU01000251.1, forward strand.
AGGAGATATTTGACCCATCCATCCCCTTCGCACTTACAACCTACGACTCAAGTTGCTCAAGCTGTCCATATAAAAAGATATGTAAAAAACAGCCTTTTTAGTGAGAGAGGACTATTTTTACCTATCTTTACGAACCATTAGAGGTTTTGGCTTAATGTTCAAAAGTAATGATGAAATCTTCTATAACCCCCATTATTACTAACTTTGAAGCATTTTAAAGGTGATGGGTAAAAAATTTGCTTTTACTGTGGTTCGCGTGCCACGGTTAAAAA
>DUOU01000252.1 GCA_012838685.1 Bacteroidota bacterium
AATTGCGCATAAAATTGGTTCGTTTAAATAACGGTTTAATAATATAAATAGTAATTAACCGACTATAAACAAAAAAATTAAAATTTAATCAATTATTTTTCAAGATTTTATATTTAAAATAAACAAAAGTTAATATCTATGCAACAATGAAATCAAACACGTAGATACATCTATTTATATATTTTTACTTGGTTAAAAAAAGTAGAAAAATTTTTATAAAAAACAGAAAAAAAGAGAAATTATTTTTTTAGTTAATATTCTATCGGTTATTAAATTGTTCTTATATTTTGTTCAACAATTTTTCAACAAAAACCCTAAATATTACAAGAGATAATTTTATCTACCCGATTTTGATGCCGCCCACCTTCAAAGGCAGTTTCAAGAAAAATTTTTGTAATTAAAATTGCTTCAGTCGGAGAAATAAAACGAGAAGGAAGGGCCAAAACATTGGCATTATTATGGGCCCTCGCAAAAAAGGCCAGTTTTGGGCCCCAACAAAGAGCCCCCCTTATTTTTTGGTGTTTATTCACTGTCATATTGACCCCGTTTCCTGAGCCGCAAATTACAATTCCAAAATCATATGATCCATCTGAAACTGCTTCGGCCAAAGGATGTGCAAAATCAGGATAATCGCAGGAATCTATTGAATCGGTACCAAAATCTTTTATTTCATGGTTTTCTTTCAACAAAAATTCTGTTACTGTCCTCTTCAGTTCATATCCCGCATGATCAGAGGCGATAGCAATTTTTTGTCGTTTTGATGACATAATCATAGGTATTTATTTCTTGTTTCCCTTCGGATGTCCTCCAAATAAAATTTAATGTTTTGTTCGTTTTCTTTTTTTATAATAAGCAGGGCATCACTCGTTTCAACGACAATATAACCATCAAGACCCTGGATCAACGCAACCTTTTCAGAAGATAAATTGAATATACAACCATGGTTATCGTAAGAAAAAATATGTCCCCCAAGAGAACTGTTTTCGTTTTCATCACGATGGGAGTACTCAAAAAGAGAGCCCCATGTTCCGAGGTCGGACCAACCTATATCTATACATTTTACGAAAACATTTTCAGCTTTTTCCATTATACCATAATCGATAGAAATATTGCGACATTCGGTATAAACTTTATCTATAAAACTTTGTTCTTTTTCGGTAAAATAGATGTTTTTTCCACCATTAAAAGCAGAAAACATATCAGGAAGGTGTTTTTCATAAGCTGAGAGAATAGAGCCAACATTTGATATAAAAATGCCCGAATTCCAAAAAAAATCTCCACTTTCTAAAAAAATAGAGGCCAGATTAATATCTGGTTTTTCCGTAAAAGTTTTGACTTTCAATAAATTATTGACATGAGGGTCTGGTTTTTTCAGATCTGCCTGAATATAACCGTATCCTGTTTCGGGACGATCGGGTTTTATGCCAAGAGTAAGCAAGGCGTCTTTTTCTTTGACGAAGTCAAGACATTCTTCAAGTTCTTTGATAAATTGTTCCTCTTTAACAATGTAATGATCGGCGGGAGTTATAGTGATAACAGCTTCTGGATCTTTTTCCCGAATTTTAAATGTACCATAAGCTATACAGGGAGCGGTATTTCTTCTGAAAGGTTCCAATAAAATATTTTCCGGGTTAATATTGAGTTGTTCTATCACATGGTTTTTATAATTCCCGTTTGTCACAATATATATGTTTTCGGAAGAACAAATATGGCTAAACCTTCTGAAGGTTTGTTGAAGAAAAGATTCTCCTGTGCCTAAAATATCAAGAAATTGCTTTGGTTTGTCTTGTCTGCTCAGGGGCCAAAATCTACTGCCAACGCCTCCCGCCATGATGATTACATATCTATTGTCCATTTATGGTATATTAAGAATAAATAATGTTACAAAAATAGAATAATAATAATTTATTGAAACGATATTTTAGTCAAGGTTCTAATAGATTAATAATTTGTATTTTTGATTTTTGAAAACGAACAAAGTTCATGGAAAAATTTTTAAGTAGTTTGGGGAGGTATGTTCTTTTGTTGAAGAAAATTTTCTCGAAACCCGAGAAGATAGGAATTTATTATAAACAAACACTTTGGGAGGTGGTATCCCTGGGGATTGGCTCGATCGGTATAATAGCCATTGTCTCTTTTATTATGGGTGCCGTAATAACCCTACAAACAGCTTATAATACGGAAAATCCGATATATCCGACATATTTGATAGGATTGGGTACAAGGGATTCAATAATTTTAGAGTTTTCTTCAACGATAACCGCCTTGATTCTTGCGGGCAAAATGGGATCCAATATCGCTTCTGAAATAGGGACCATGAGAATAACGGAACAGATAGACGCTCTTGAGATGATGGGAGTAAATTCCGCTTCATATTTAATACTGCCAAAAATAGTCGCAACGCTTATGTTTAATCCTATTCTCACAATATTGAGCATGGTGGTCGGTATTGCCGGAGGGGCGATTGCCGGAGTTACTACGGGCGTTATCTCCCTGCAGGATTATATTTATGGAATCCAATATGCTTTTATTCCATACTATGTAACATATTCACTTATTAAATCTTTGTTTTTTGCTTTTATAATAACCACGGTTTCTTCTTATCAAGGTTATTATGTTGAAGGGGGGGCGTTAGAAGTAGGGCGATCATCAACAAGAGCAGTTGTTTTTAGTAGTCTGGTTCTTTTGTTGTTCAATGTTATACTGACACAATTACTGTTATCATGATCAGGGTGGTAAACATAAATAAATCGTTTAGCGGAGTAAATGTTTTGGAAAATATTTCCGTTACCTTTAAAAAGGGGAAAACGAATTTGATTATAGGTCAGAGTGGTTCGGGAAAAACAGTCCTTTTAAAATCAATAATCGGTCTTCATGACATTGATGATGGTGAGATATGGTACGAAGACACATTGTTCAACGGGTTAGATTTTGAGGGCAAAAAAGCACTCAGGCAAAATATGGGGGTTTTGTTTCAGGGTAGTGCTCTTTTTGACTCTCTTACGGTTGAACAAAATGTAATGTTTCCAATGGATATGTTTACAAACAAAAGTATGGAAGAAAAAAGAGAACAGGTTAACCTCTGTTTGAAAAGGGTAAATATTGTGAACGCCAATGAGTTGTTTCCCTCCGAACTATCCGGGGGAATGAGAAAAAGGGTCGCAATAGCCCGGGCCATAGTTTTGAATCCCAGTTATCTTTTATGTGATGAGCCCAACTCGGGCCTTGACCCCAAAAACTCAATTCTGATAGATGGGTTGATCAAGGAGCTTACCGAAGAGTATGAGATGACCACAGTTGTTAATACCCATGACATGAATTCAGTAATGGAAATAGGAGAAAATGTGGTTTTTATACATAACGGTAAAAAATACTGGGAGGGAAGCAACAAAGATATCCTGAAGTCGGATTGTGATACGTTAAACGATTTTATTTTTGCCAATTCGTTGGCAAAACAACTGATAGTTAGGCGAAATTAATCTTCGATTTCCTCGTAATCTACAAATTCTCCCACATTTTTTGAAATTTTGGACCTATTGTGGAAAGAGGCATTTTTTCTTTCGTACATTTTTCTTTTTTCTTCTTCACGATTATACAAAGCAAATGTCCTGATAAGCAGAAAAATTAAAATGGCGACAAGAATAAATCTAAGCATAATAATAAAAGTTTTATCGCTCCAAATGTAATACCGAATTTTTCATGCTCCAAATTTTTTATTTGTTCATAGAAAAAGAGATTTTTAATGTCATGTCCATTAAAAAAAGAAAAGGTTTTTGAATAGTAACGCTCTTTTTCTATTTTTACATCGTGACAATTGATTTTTTATCTTGTTATTATAGTTTCCGCATCAAGAAAAGATGTGACCAACATGACAGAAAAAGGATTACATATTGATCGTTTAAAACGCACCCCAATGGTACATTTTGATGATGGCAAGATGATTATTTTAGGGAGATCAATTATCGAGAATCCTTCAGAATTTTATACGCCCGTTTTTAACTGGTTGCTGTCCGATTTATCGGAAAACGACAGGGGGGCAGAGTTTTATTTTGCTTTTGAGCATATAAATACAGGTTCGGTGAAATGGTTGTTTGTTTTGTTAAAAGATCTGTTTCTCGATAGTTATATAAAAAATTCTTCATCAATAACGTGGATTTTTGATGAAGAAGATGACGATATGCAGGAATTGGGATATGTTTTTAAGGAGTTGGTTTCCTGTAAGTTTATGCTGATTCCGGTGGGGTCGATAGACGAAGAGATCGTTGAAAAAATAATAAATGGTCAATAAATATTCTTTGTTTATATGCTGTTTTCTCTTCCAGGGTGTTTTTTCGAAAGATCTGTTTCATATGTTTTTGAAAGATACTTTTTTAAAAGGAAAAAAATCTTTGCGGGATATATAGGCTTTAATATATACTCGTTGCACCCGGCGACAAAGGCCCCTGCTTTTGTCTGTTCGGAGGCATAGGCTGTTAGCATGATTACAGGTGTATTTTTATTTTTTTTCCGGAAAATCCGGACACAATCTATTCCATTTACTATGGGAATAAGATAATCCATAATCACAATATCGATATTGTTTCCATGTGCCGACCCTATATAATCTAAAAACTCCTGTCCCGTTTTTAAAATGACGATGTTCGCGTGAGTATCGATAAAAATAGCCTGATAATATGATAATGTCGGCAGGTCGTCTTCAACTATCACAATCTTAGACCCAAAAAAATTCGGATAACCGGGTTTCAAAATAGATTTAATATTTATAAAAAGTCAACAATCAAGTTATCCTTACAAAATTAAGTTATACAATCCCTTGTCAATGAGTCCAACCAGATGATTATTAACAAAAATTAACGAAATTTCAACAATTTTGGTTTTGCCAATATAACTTTACTTGGATAATCAAGATTAAAGTTATTAATTTGAAATATAATTAACCTGTAATCATGTCAAAAAAATTAATTAGAATTCTAATCATTTGCTTCTTAAGCATAGCTACGGGACTCTTTGTCGGGGCAAATGGACAGGGAGGCTTCGATAATTCGACCAGGGCTCTTTATATATTTGATATGGCCAGATACATAGATTATGGTCCCGGGTTCGCTGACAGTTCCAATTTTACTATTGGAGTTCTTGACCAAACATCGGAACTGTTGTGGGAAATGGGGAACCTGTCCAAAACCCGGCCCACTATTCAGGATAAACCTGTTCAGATCGTCGCCTTTAGAAGTGAGGACAAAATTATTCACACACAGATTTTATATGTAAATAAAAACAGCGGTTTCAATCTTAAAAAGGTAAAAGACAGGCTGGCGGGGCATCAGACCATGTTGATCACGGAAGGTTATGAGTTCAGGGAGTCCATGATAAATTTTATTGTTGTAGATGGTACTCCCCAATTTGAGGCCAACGAGGAGATGATAAGAGGAGCAGGCATGTCGGTTAACCAGAACTTTTTATTCGCCGCTATAAAGACAAAAGAAGATTGGGAGGATCTTTTTATTGTTGCCGATGCGGATCTGCAGATACAGAAAGAGACAGTAAGGATACAGGCAGAGGAGATAGAACTACAGAAAGAAGAAATACTGGCCCAAAGAATGTTGTTGGATAGCCTTGACAGGGCGATCGCAGAGAAAGAGGAGACGTTAAAAATAAAAGAGAAAGAACTGGAGAATCAACTTATTAAATTAGAAAATCAAGAGGGAGAAATTGAGAGCCAGAGGCGAATTATTTATAATCAACAACAAGAGGTAAAAATCCAACAAGACACTTTGTCGGCGCAAAGGGAAAAGATTGCGGGCCAAATAACATTGATAAATGAGCAACTATTGCGGATTGGAGATCAAGAAGATAGAATAAAAATCCAGTTAGCGACCCTTGAAAAACAGAAACTGATTCTTTATTTCATAGGGTTCGCCCTTATATTGGTTCTTTGTCTCGGTTATTATATTTTCAGGGCATATAGGATAAAAAAAGAGGCCAACAGAAGGTTAGAAGAGAAAAATCAAACAATATCCGCTCAAAAAGAGGAGATCCAAAAACATTGTGATCAGGTATCCGCTCAATGCGAGTTGATTTCTTACCAAAAACAACATATCACCGACAGTATAATGTATGCTAAGAGAATACAGGCAGCCTTGATTCCTTCGGTTGAGCTGTTTTCAGACAAACTAGACCATTTTATTTTATTTAAACCGCTTTCTATCGTGAGCGGCGATTTTTATTGGTTTGGAACGGAAGAGGGAAAGCATATTATTATCGCCGCGGACTGTACGGGTCATGGTGTTCCCGGGGCGTTTATGAGCATGTTGGGCATTACAATGTTGAATGATATTGTGAGCAATAGGAAAATAATTATGCCTGACGAGATACTAAACGAGTTAAGGGATAACATTATTCATTCCCTGGGTCAGGTCGCGGAAGGGGATTCGGTAAAGGATGGTATGGATGTGGCTGTATGTGTAGTTGATCCTGAGAAGGATATTCTTTGGTATGCGGGAGCCAACAGTCCATTATACCTGGTTAGGGACAATGAACTTATACATTACAGGGCGGATAAGATGCCTGTGGCGATACACTACAGAATGGATCCTTTTACCCGGCATGAAATTCCTTTGAAGAAAGAAGACGCCTTCTATATATTTTCTGATGGTTATGCCGACCAGTTTGGCGGCCCTGAGGATAAAAAATTTATGACCGCCCAATTAAAAAAGACCCTTGTAGATATTGTAAACGAACCGATGATGAAACAGGGCGAGATACTCAATGAAATATTCGAGACCTGGAAGGGAGATTCTCCCCAGATAGATGATGTTATGCTAATAGGGGTAAGATATTAGTAACATTCCCATTTAGTGACGTTACCTCCAATCTCGGCATCTGGCATGGCTTCAATGGTTACAAGTTCCAGTCCGCAGTATTCGGTCCAGTCAGTGGAGACATTGGTCTCATTCCCGTTTGAATCATAAGTGACGTTTCTGCATGTTTTACACGAATCGGAACAGGCATTGATCGCGAACGCCAGGATGGCGCATAAAACAAAAAAATAAATTCTTTTCTTCATGGTCAGAGTTTTATACGTACAAACTTAATAAATTTATATTCAAATATTATGGTATTTTGGTGAATTTCTGTTTATTTGGCGGAACATATTGGTTTTTAGAAAAAAACTCATAAAAAACAGAGAAAAAGGCCATGGAAGAATCAAGAATGGACAAACACGTAACGGTTGTTGGAGTTTTACAGATAGCCTTTGGGATCTTGGGGCTTATCGGAACTATAATAGTAATTATTGCGTTCAATTTTATCGATTATTTTGTTGAGGGAGACGAGGTGGCAACCTTGGTATTGTGGGGGATAAAACTGATTTTATCGGTTTTTTTGGCATTTTTTTCAATAATTAAGATTATTGGAGGAATAGGGATACTCAAATACAAGAGTTGGGCCAGATATGTTGTGATCGTTCTCGCGGTTTTCAGTTGCTTCAATGTTCCCTTTGGTACGCTTGTGGGGGTTTATTCGTTGTGGGCATTGTTGCGGGACGAAACAATCGCGTTGTTCGTTCCCCAAACCGGAGAAGGGTCAAAAACCGATTAAATGGCCCCATACAAACACATCTTTTCAAATTTTTAAAATTTGATAAAAGAAATAGGGCCGAATTTGATCGGCTCTGTTTATATATATTCGTAAACCAAACAACATAAACATGGCAGAGGACAACAAGATCATATTTTCGATGTATAGGGTCAGCAAAACCTTTCCTCCCCATCGACAGGTATTAAAAGATATTTCATTGTCTTTTTTTCTCGGCGCCAAGATTGGCATCATAGGTCTGAACGGTTCAGGTAAATCAACTTTGTTGAAAATCATCGCCGGAGTTGAAAAAGAGTTTCATGGCGATCTAACTTTCCTTCCGGAATATAGTGTGGGATATCTGCCTCAAGACCCTCTGTTAGAAGAAGATAGAACTGTTTTAGAGGTTGTTCGGGAAGGCGTGGGCGCAATATTTGAGACTCTCTCGGAGTATGAGTCGATAAACAACAGTTTTGGAGACCCGGAGGTTTACGAAAATCCCGAAAAAATGGATAAACTTATGGTCCGCCAGGCAGAATTGCAGGAGATAATTGACAACAACGATGGGTGGAATATGGAACACAAATTGGAAAGAGCTATGGATGCGTTGCGTTGCCCCGACGGAGAGAGCAAGGTTAGTACTTTGTCGGGAGGAGAACGGAGGCGAGTCGCTTTATGTAGGTTACTGTTAAGTCAACCCGATGTCCTGCTGTTGGACGAACCGACCAACCACCTTGATGCGGAATCCATACAATGGCTGGAGACAACATTGAAACAGTACGCGGGAACGGTTATTTGTATCACACACGACAGGTATTTTCTCGACAATGTTGCCGAATGGATTTTAGAGCTCGACAAAGGAGAGGGTATACCGTGGAGGGGCAATTATTCATCATGGCTTGAACAGAAGGCAAAACGGCTGGAAATAGAGGAAAAGGGCAATATCAAAAGAAGAAAAATACTTGAAAGAGAGTTGGAATGGGTAAGGATGTCGCCCAAGGCCCGCCACGCCAAATCCAAGGCTCGTTTGGGAGCATATGAAAAACTGATGAACCAGGATATTAAACAGAAAGAGGAGAAATTGGAAATTTTTATACCCAATGGTCCCCGTTTGGGAGATAAGGTGATAAGGGCACATAATGTAAAAAAATCGTTTGGCGATAAGTTGCTGTTTGAAAATCTGAATTTTGATCTGCCTCCAAACGGGATAGTTGGCATTATCGGAGCCAATGGAGCCGGGAAAACCACACTGTTCAGAATGATTATGGGACAAGAAAGTGTTACTGAAGGAGAATTTGAGGTGGGAGAAACGGTATGTATCGGTTACGTTGATCAAGGGCATAAAGATATTGATCCCGAGAAAACCGTATATGAGGTTATATCGGGAGGAGATGATGAGGTAATGGTCGGTAATCGCCGGGTAAACGCCAGAGCGTATGTTGCCAGGTTCAATTTTTCGGGAGCTGATCAGGAGAAGAAATGCGCTGTATTGTCGGGCGGTGAAAGGAACAGGCTTCATCTGGCGTTGACATTAAAGTCGGGCGCCAATGTCCTGTTGCTTGATGAACCAACAAACGATATAGATGTCAATACTTTAAGGGCGCTGGAAGAGGGATTGGAAAATTTTGCGGGATGTGCTGTTATAATATCACATGACAGGTGGTTCCTGGATAGGGTCGCCACCCATATGCTCGCATTTGAAGGTGATTCAAAAGTTGTTTGGTTTGAAGGTTCTTATTCCGAATATGAGGAAAATTACAAAAGGAGAGTAGGAGATACGACTCCAAAACGGATAAAATATAAGAAATTAGCATAAAAAAACAGGTTGCCAATAATGACAACCTGTTTTTTGCTATGAAAAAGAAAAATATTAATATTCCCAGAGGTCGTGTTCAAAGTTCTGCAACCAATTCTTCAGTTCTTCCGCTTCGAAAAGAGCATCTTTGCCTACAGCGTAATCAGCGACAAATCTGTCGTTGTAAACGTTTGATACACCATAAATCACGCTTCCAAACTTACGTTGCATAAAAAGGTCGTCAAACGATATTCTATGAGCATCATTATTCGCTGAGAAAGCCTCTTTAGTGGCCAGAATATCCCTAATTTCATCGAAATGTACCCAGAAAAGGGGAATTCTCAACGAGGTTCCAAGTTCAGGATCGACCCCCATCCAATAAGGCATTATACTTATTATTCGAACATCCATTTTAGAATGTTTTTTATCGTAAAACCACTCCTCATACAAGAGAAGCTGTTTTACCTCTTCGGGCTTGGACTCTTGGGTAATGGTATCAGTACGCATTGTGCCGGCCGCATCAATCTGAACCTGCTCTATACTGGTTGTCGCCCCCATACTTACCGTTATCTCTTCATAAGTGGTAGGAACATCGGAATCCTGGGCGCTATAAGCCGTAATAGTACCATTTTGAATTCCCTCAAGCAAAACATTTATAAAACTTTGTCTACCGTCAAGAGTAGTGGTTGTCGGATAGTAGAGGGGTTGATTGATCTTCTCCCTTAGGTCAATTAGACGGTAATACCGTTGGGACCAAAAAACGTCGGCTTCCCGGAGGTAAGGGTACTCTATTTTTTTGGCTTCAGGGATAGACTTTTGGTAAATATCTCCAAAAGATTGGGCCTTCACTGAACCTGCGAACATAAGCACCGCGCATCCTAAGGCAATAATCTTTTTCATCGTTTTAAATTTTATTTGTTTCCAATGCGTCAGATGAACCCCGAAGGGTCCAGTGAAGCTAAATCGCATAAGCAAAATAAATTTTTGGTAAAAGACGCAACCAACTATTTTGCTTATATCTGTTTCATATATAGTGTTTATATAATATTATTAATCTTTTAATTCCTACGATCACCAAAAGTGAAAAATGATCGTTAAAAAAGTATATGTTTTAATCTATTTTCAAAATAATTGGCAACAAGGTTCTTGGTACTCCATCGGGCCCTACTGCCTTTATATCCTTAATAATCAAATCTTTTCCCCTTGTCATTCTATTGATAAGATCTTTTTGCGCAGATGTTAACATACTGCTGGTACTTGTCTCAATCAAGTCTCCCATCCTGTCGGAATAGAGGATTGAAAAGCCGGTAACCGTGTACTGCAGGTCAAAATCAAAATCAGGCAATACGGCAAAAACACCAGCCTGGGCAACAGCGGTATTTTTGGCGATATTTCCGGAAGAGAGTCCCCCGAACCTGGCCTCAGGTACAGGAATAGATTTAACCCTGAACTCGTATGGAGCAAAGGTTTGGTTAACTCCGTTTATATTCGCGGAGACGATAACCTGCACATTTTTACCAACTTCACTAGGTTTTACGGAATATGTGCCCTTAAAGTTCTCGCCTTTTGAGTTTTTTACCTTTTCAGTTGAGTGAGTGCCGTTAACCACCCTTATAGAAATTTTATCGGGACTGACACCGGGAACGGAGACATCGATAGGATTGGCTATACCATGATACATCACGTTCATCGCGGTAGGAGAACAGATAACGCTAGCCTCACCAACAACATATTCCGATACAAAGGGATACTGCATATCTGTCCCGTCGGGTGCCTTCAGTGTGATAACCCCGCCCCATGTCTTTGTGCCAAGAGAAGAGGGTTTTACGGTATAGATGCCTTTACCCGCTTCATCAAGAGGAAGAACCTGGTCACCTACCGTGATCACAGGTTGCTGGGTAGTGTCGGTTGCTGAAATAAACACCTGTGCCTCGTAAGTACTTCCCAGGGTAACATAATTTGAGTTGGGAATGACTATGGAGGTAAGTTTATTGAATTTAAAGGATGAGGCGTCGATCTGTGTGTAGAGTTGATCGATTACTTCAGTTTCCGCGTTTCTTATGTCCACCTGTAATTTCGAGAGAATGGTGATTACGGCTACCAACGGAAGTGCCTGGAAAGTATGAT
>DUOU01000253.1 GCA_012838685.1 Bacteroidota bacterium
ATGGCCGATGCCCGCAACAGGATAGCCGACTGTTATTACGTCGATTTAAACTATCGTCTCGCCATAGATTATTACAACAAGGTGATCGACTATGGGCAGGTGGACGCCGACTATGCCATGTTCCAGAAAGGATTTTCAACGGGGTTGATGGGCGATCAGCGGGGAAAGGCGGATGTCCTCTCAACTTTGATCCAGAGGTACCCCACTTCGGCCTACGTGCCAAGTGCCATATATGAAAGGGGCAGGGCTTACATGGCATTGGATAATTTCCGGCAAAGTGAAGCCGACTTCCGAAAAATCATAGATAACTATTCCAATAACCAGTATGCGCCGAAAGCTATGGTGCAACTGGGGCTGTTGTATTACAATACCGGGGAAAACGAGAAGGCGGTGGAGACCTACAAGAGGGTCATTGAGAATTACAAATCAACGGAAGAGGCCAGATACGCCATGACCGGGCTCAAAAACGCCTATGTGGAGATGGATGATGTTGAGTCATATTTCGCTTATACCAGGACTGTACAGGGATACGGCGACGTGAGCCAAACTGAGCGCGACTCATTGCTGTACACTTCTGGTGAAAACCTGTTCATAGCCGGAAATTATGACAGGGCAGTGGAGACACTCAACAGTTACGTGACCGAATTTCCACAGGGAATATTTCTCGTTAACGCGCGATATTACCTTGCGGAAAGTCTGAGGAAGAAGGGCGATGATGCTGGCGCCTTGAAACAGTACAGCTCTATAATTGACCAACCCAACAACCAGTTTACCGAGGAGTCGCTGGTCGCCGCCTCCGCCATTCTTTTCGATCAGGAGGAGTACGAGGAGGCTTTTGGACTGTTTAGGCGACTTGAAACGGCCGCCACCAACAGCGACAACAAGATTATCGCCCTACAGGGTGAGCTGCGGTCGGCTTACGAGATGTCGGATGCCGATAACGTGATCGCCGCTACCGACAAAATAGAACAGGCTATCAATGTTCCCGAGGAACTGACACGGCAAGCGGTATTTATGAGGGCCAAAGCTTATTATAGTATGGGTAACCTTGACATGGCTCTTTTTGACTTTAGGCGCAACGACCGCGAGGTGGTGAGCGATGAGGGCGCGGAATCGAAGTTCAGGGTCGCCGAGATACTGTACAAAACCGGCCAAATAGACGATGCGGAAAGAACAGTTAACCAATTTATCGATATGAACTCACCGCACCAGTTCTGGACAGCCAGAGCTTTCATCCTGCTATCCGATATCAGCGCGAGCAAGGGCGATATGTTGCAGGCAAGGGTAACTCTTGAGAGCGTAAGGGACTATTATACAATAGGCAATGATGGTATACTTGATGAGGTGAGATCCAAGCTCAGTGAACTGTCGGAGTAATTTTATCTAAAAAGAAAATTGAAAAATATGAAGAGAATTTCGGTAATATTTCTAATGTCGGTTCTGGCCATTGGATACGCTTACGGTCAGGGAGAGCAGGAGGGTCCCAGGAGAGAGGTGACGTTGTACAACGTCTATAAACCCTCTCTTTCCGAAAGCAGGAAGAGGAGTTTTTTGCCTATGATAACCGATACCGCCAGGATAACTCCCGATATTACATATAACGTCACTACCAAGCCATTTTATCCGGAGTATAGGATATCGCCACTGAAGGCCGCGACGTTGCAGCCAGACCCGCTGCCAAAACTTTACAAGAGCCATATCACCCTGGGAGCCGGAAACTATTACACTCCTTTCGCTGAACTCAGCATCACCAACGAACGGTCCAAGAAAAACGCTTTGGGATTTTATGCCAGGCATTTTTCTACCAACGGGAAGGTTAAACTCGACAACGATGAGAAGGTTTTCGCCGGCTATATGGACAATGACGCATCGATTTTCGGAAAGAAATTTTTCAGGACAAGTATATTGGAGGGATCGATAGATTACTCCCAAAAGACAAGATACGCTTACGGGTTCAATACCGCTGATACTACAGGGGCATGGGAGCCGCGACCGGAGAACAGGGATATAAGAAGAATATTTCAGGATATTGGAGCAACGGCCTCATATAAATCGATATCGACCGACTCTTCGGACCTGGCTTACAACATTGACCTGGGATATGATCTTTTTATGTATAAAGAGGATTTGATGCGGCATCAGGTATCGTTCGCGGGATTGTTCGCCAAAGAGATAAAAGGTTTTTACGGTCAGCTTGGAGCCGGGTTCAATTATTACTATACCTCAGGGGATGTTGTCTCACCAGAGTTCACGGTCTCTTTGAGTCCCGGTATTTCCAAAAAGAGCCAGTTGTGGAACTTCAGGCTGGGTGCCGATTTGGTGTATGACAGGGACTTTTCTTACGCCGTCGGCTATGACACATTGGGTACAGTGAAAGAGGGAGTTAAAATTTATCCCGACATCAGGTTCGGTTTTTCGATAATGCCAACCTATATGGATTTCTTTTTGAGTCTTACCGGTAAACTGGATAAAAACACTCCTCAGAGCGTGATAGCCGACAATCCATATACAAACAATATCTTTCAGCAGAAAAACAGTGACTATTCCATGATCGCCGCTGCCGGTTTCAGCGGCAACAACGGTATTGGAGGCAATTATCTCGTCTCTTTGGCCTATGCAATGGTAAAAGATATGATCTTTTATGTCACCAAAGAACCCGGACCCGGAAGGTATTTTTATTCGGTGTACGATGATATAGATTTACTGAACCTACACGGGGAGATTTACGGGGAGATTACCGATAAACTCTCTTTTTCCGGATCCGGCGACTGGTATCAGTACAACACGGTCAAGCTTATGCATGCTCCCAATAAACCTGACTGGAATGCGGAGTTTGGACTGAAATACAATCTGCGCGACAAGATTCTGGCTGGCATAGATTTAAAAGCCATAGGTAAGAGGAGATTGTCGGAATACACTGTTGATGATCTCTCCTCAAGCGTTCCTGTCACTTTATTGACTGAGCCGATTCATCTGAACCTTAACTTCAGCGCCGAGTACCGTTACACCAAGATACTGTCGTTTTGGCTAAAAGCCAACAATATAGGTATCAACAGATACAATGAGTATGCCTACTACCCGACACAAAGATTCCTGTTTATGCTGGGCTTTTCGTATAGTTTGTAGTAATCGCGATTTAACTGTAATACCTTCTCTCTTTTGGATAAGTTCCGATGCATTCTCTTTTACGTCGCGACCAAAGCAATGAAAGGTATTTGTTTGGGAATATTCCGCGGCTTGGTTTATTGTCCTAAATCTTTACAAACCAAATTTTAAAGGTTTTGTTTTGTATGTTTAGGTAGTGTATATTCGCGGAAGTGAGCGATAATTGATCCAATATGATACTTTTACGCGAACAAAAGGAGTTTTCTTAGGCATTTTTGGGTAAATCAAGAGGCTCGAATATATTGCCACTTTTTCGGATGAAAATAATCGGTTATATTACGTATGATTGATATTGCTTCGCGAGATTTTAAAAATTAAAACTATGAATTTACGATACATTACAGACACAAAAGGGCATAGAAGCGCGGTACAGCTTCCCATGAAGGAATGGGAGCAGATACAAAAAGACCTTGACGAACTGGAGCGTTTAAGGAACAAAAAAATATTCTTGACCGAACTGGCCGAAGCAGTTGAAGAAATGAAGCTGATTAAAGAGGGTAAAAAACAAGTCCGTAATGCTGAGGATTTTCTCAATGAGCTTTAATATTAAAACCATATCCGTTTTTGAACGCCAGGCCAAACGCCTGATGAAAAAATTCCCATCACTCAAAAAGGAAGTCCAGGAACTTATAAAAGAACTAAAAAAAGAGCCTAAAAAAGGCATTTCCATTGGCCACAACTGTTATAAGATACGTCTTGCCATTGTAAGTAAGGGTAAAGGAAAATCAGGCGGGGCAAGGATTATTACCCATTTTGCTTTTAGGGACGATACCGTTTACCTTCTTACCATTTACGACAAATCAGACATTGAAAATCTTACCGATAAAGAGATTTTGGAACTTATAAAATTGATACCATAAAAAAGTCCCGATTTTCCGAAACTTTTTCTAATATTCGTTACTTCCTTTATTTTTCGGACACTGTTCTTGTTTTCTTAATTTGTTCCTTGACAACAAATATAAACAATTAGTTTCTTTGTTGGGAGGCTTTCATGAACCGTTACAACATAATTTTCGGATACTGGAGCAATCCTATTGAAAATGGATATACACCTATCCAAACAGATCTCCGGAGTGTGGATTAAAATCTGAAAAACTTGGATTAATCCGACCAATTTGTTCATAAATAACCTCTCTTTTTAAGGAAAAATATGGCCTTTTTTGTTAACTTCGCAGCGCATAAAAATTAAAGAAATCAGTAGTTTATATTAAGATGAGCGAAGACGAAAAAAAATTGGCGGAAGAGGCCTACTCAGCGGATAGTATACAGGTACTTGAGGGTCTTGAGGCGGTAAGGAAAAGGCCCGCTATGTACATTGGAGATATTGGATCTAAAGGTCTTCACCACCTTGTTTACGAGGTTGTTGATAACTCCATTGATGAGGCTCTTGGCGGATATTGCGACAGAATAAGCGTTAAGATACATAAGGATAATTCCATAACAGTCGCGGATAACGGAAGGGGTATCCCTACCGGGGTAATGGACAAGGAGAATAAATCGGCCCTGGAGGTTGTGATGACAGTCCTCCATGCCGGAGGTAAATTTGATAAGGGCTCCTACAAAGTTTCGGGTGGTCTCCACGGCGTGGGCGTATCCTGCGTTAATGCCCTCTCATCCAAACTTACCGCGACAATCAAACGCAAGGGAAAAATATTCCAACAGGTTTACGAAAGGGGAAAACCAAAGAGCGATATCGAGATTATAGGAGATACCGATGAGTCCGGAACAATAATTAAATTTTTGCCTGATAATACCATTTTTCAGGTATCTGAATACAGTTTCGATATTTTGGCCGCACGTCTTAGGGAACTGGCGTTCCTTAACAAAGGAATCAGACTTTCCATAGAGGACGAAAGGGAAAAGGCTGAGAATGGAAATGGGGATACGAACAGGTATGAGGAGTTTTATTCCGAAGAGGGGCTTAAAGAGTTTGTTGAGTACCTTGATGTTACAAGAGAGAAGATAATAGACAATCCTGTCCATATAGTATTCGATAAAACCGATGTTCCGGTTGAGATAGCTTTACAGTATAATGATTCCTTTTCTGAGAATGTATATTCTTACGTTAACAACATCAATACAATAGAGGGAGGCACACATCTTGCCGGCTTTCGCAGGGGACTTACCAGAACTCTGAAAAAATACGCTGACGAATCCGGAGCCACGTCGAAGTTGAAGTTCGATATCAGTGGCGACGACTTTCGTGAGGGTCTGACGGCCATTATCTCGGTGAAGGTTCAGGAACCCCAGTTCGAGGGACAGACAAAAACAAAGCTTGGCAATAGCGAAGTTATGGGTGCGGTTGATCAGGCTGTGAGCCAGATGCTGACAAACTACCTCGAGGAAAATCCAAAGGATGCCAAGGCCATTGTCTCCAAGGTTATCCTTGCGGCAACCGCGCGTCACGCCGCGCGCAAAGCCAGGGAGCTGGTCCAAAGAAAGAATATGTTTTCGGGTTCCGGACTACCGGGAAAACTGGCGGACTGCTCTGACCGCGATCCGGCAAAATGCGAGATATATCTTGTTGAGGGAGATTCCGCGGGTGGTACGGCCAAGCAGGGGAGGGACAGAACTTTTCAGGCTATACTGCCGCTCAGAGGCAAAATACTCAATGTTGAGAAAGCTATGCAGCACAAGGTATTCGACAGTGAAGAGATCAAGAACATCTTCACCGCTCTTGGTGTCAGCATTGGAACGGAAGAGGATAGTAAGGCCCTTAATATAAGTGGGTTAAGGTACCATAAGATAATTATTATGACCGATGCCGACGTTGATGGTTCTCATATAGCGACCCTTATCATGACATTCTTTTTCAGATATATGCAGGATCTGATCCGCCTTGGCTATCTATATATCGCGACACCTCCCCTCTATCTTATCAAGAAGGGGAAGACAGAGGTTTATGCCTGGTCCGAGGAAGAGTGCAACAGAATCTCCGCTGAGTTGGGACAGGGTAAAGAGACGGGTATAACTATCCAAAGATATAAAGGTCTTGGTGAGATGAACGCGGAGCAGTTATGGTCCACCACCATGGATCCCAGGTCCAGAACGTTGCGACAGGTCACCATTGAAAACGCCGCGGAGGCCGACCATATTTTCTCCATGCTTATGGGAGATGAGGTGGCTCCGCGCAGGGAGTTCATCGAGAGAAACGCCAGGTACGCCAATATCGACGCATAATAACCTGTTTTAACGGAAAAAAATTATTTATCGGCTTGACAACGGTGCGGTTTTTTATTGTGGCGTTGTTGGCTTGATTATCCGTTGTTTGCCCAGAATTTGGCGGTATTGACGGCGCGTTTCCACTCTTTTACCATAGAGTTGACCTTTTCTGCCGGCAGTTTTGGCGAGAAGACGGTTTCCTGTTTCCACTGCGACGAGAGTTCTTCGCTATCCTCCCAGTATCTCACCGCCAGTCCCGCCAGATATGCGGCTCCCAGTGATGTTGTCTCCGTTACCTTGGGTCGTACAACATCGATTCCCAGTAAATCTGACTGAAACTGCATCAGGCTGTTGTTGACCGATGCCCCACCATCTACCCGTAGTTCGGGAATGTGGATTTTGGTATCTTCGCCCATAGCTCGTAAAACATCGAGCGTCTGGTAAGCGATGCTGTCAATAGCGGCCCGCGCGATATGCGCTTGGGTGGTTCCCCTGGTGACACCTACCAGTGTTCCGCGGGCGTATTGTTCCCAGTGGGGCGCTCCCAGTCCAGCGAAAGCGGGAACGAAATAGACTCCATTGCTGTCGCTTACCGTTGATGTGAGTTTTTCTATTTCACCGGAATGTCGGATAATCTGCATCCCGTCGCGAAGCCATTGTACCACCGCGCCTCCTATGAAGATACTTCCTTCGAGCGCATAGGTTGTCTTATCTCCAATTTTCCAGCCGATAGTGGTTATGAGGTTATTTTTCGATCTTTTCGGGAGGTTTCCTATGTTCATCATCAGGAAACACCCTGTTCCATAGGTGTTTTTCACCATTCCCGGCCTGACGCACATCTGTCCGAAAAGTGCCGCTTGCTGGTCGCCCGCGATACCGGCTATTCTCACGGGAGCGGAAAAATGGCCCACTGTTTCCCCATAAACTTCACTGGAGGTTCGTACCTCGGGAAGTATATTTTCAGGAATGTCGAACAGAGACAACAATTCGTCGTCCCATTTCATGGTGTTGATGTTGAAAAGCATCGTGCGCGAAGCGTTGGTGACATCGGTTATATGTTGCCTGCCTCCCGTGAGGTTCCAGACCAGCCATGAATCCACTGTGCCGAAAGCTATCCTCCCTTTTTTCGCCAGTTCCCTGACACCATCGACATTATCGAGTATCCACTTTATTTTTGTCGCTGAAAAATAGGAGTCAATTACCAAACCGGTCTTTTCCGAGATCATCTCTCCATACCCGTCACCCTTCAGTTTGTCGCACAATGCCGCCGTGCGCCTGTCCTGCCACACTATCGCGTTATAAACAGGTTTGCCCGTTTTTTTGTCCCACAGGATGGTTGTCTCCCTCTGGTTTGTTATCCCAATAGCTATCACATCGGCATGCTTACTGGAAACTTTTGCCAACGCTTCGAAAGCGACAGAGATTTGTGATGACCATATCTCTTCGGGATTGTGTTCTACCCATCCCGGTTTCGGGAATATCTGCTTAAACTCTTTTTGGGCCAGTGATACAGGTTCTCCCCCGCGGTCGAACAAGATCGCCCGTGAGGTTGTTGTACCCTGGTCAAGTGCCAAAACATATACCATTTTATAATTGGGAATATTTATTTCGGATCAACTGGTAAAGCGATTGTTTTTTTATTGGTTTTGCCAGATAACCGTCGAAATTCTTGCTCAAGTTGTTTTTAATGTCGCATCCCGGTGTTAAACCTGTATGGGCGACTATAAGCGCATCCGGATCTATCTCTCTGATCTTTTTGGCCGTATCGTGACCATCGATTTTCGGAAGTATGATATCCATCAGAACCAAATCTATCGGTCTGTTTTTTTTGTAAAGTTCAATTGCCTCCTCTCCGCTTTTAGCGAAGTATATATTACGACACCTGTTTTCCAGAAGTTTTGAAAGGTATAACCTGCTGAACTTATCATCGTCTGTTATCAATAGTGTCATATCTTTCAAAATATTATCGATGTTATTTTCGTCCAAAGATGCCGAATTTTCAACAATGTTTTCTCTCTTGATACATTTCACGGGAATTGAAAAATAAAAGGTTGACCCTTTATCGTCTTCAGAATCAACCCAAATCACCCCATCGAGTATATTTACATAGGCCTTGACAATTGCCAGTCCCAGGCCCGTTCCCTCGTACATTTTTGATACTGAAAAATCCTCCTGGACAAAACGATCGAAAATATCCTCCTGCTTATCGGGTGGTATGCCTATTCCGTATATGTTCAGAACGCCACTTTTTATTGAATAGCCCATATCAATTCTTCCGACATTGGTAAATTTGATGGCGTTCCTTAAAAGATGCGAGACAATGGTAGTGAACATATGTTGATCTGACTGGACAATCGGATCTTCCATACCTTCCGGTTTATGGAGATAGATCGGAAGGTTTTTATCGGAGGCTTCAGGCTCAAAAGAATAACATATGTTTTCCATTATTTCCCTGACGCTGAACTGCGATATATACAAATCGTAATTATCGGTTTCAATTTTTGAAATACTCACAATATCGTCAATGGTGTTCATAAGCCTGTTGCCGCTTTTTTCAATGATCCCGAGATATTCCAATAAGTTATCCTTGTCAATAAGATTGTTTTTCAAAAGATCCGCGAATCCCAGGATACCGTTCATCGGTGTCCTGATTTCATGGCTGATATTCGCCAGAAATGCCGATTTGAGGCGTTCGCTGGCTTCAGCTTTCTCCTTTGCCTTTATCAATTCCCGGTTTTTTTCTTCAAGTTCGGCTGTTCTCTCCCTGACTCTTTCCTCAAGAGTTTTGTTTTGTGATATCAATTGTTGGTTAAGGTATGCCGAGAAGAGAAGATTTTTTATTCTTAAACCAACCTCTATCAGGTTGAACGGTTTTGTCAGAAAGTCGGTCGCTCCACCTGACAAAGCCTCGATTTTAGCTTCATCGGTCACATCGGCCGTGAGAACCAGTATGGGGAAGAATGCCAGGGGGGAGAGTTTCTCTTTTAGAATGGACATTACCTCGAAACCCGACATATGGGGCATCACAAGGTCGAGCAGCAAAAGGTCGGGCTTGAATGTCTCCAACATTTCCAGGGCTTTAAGGGGATTTGTGGTAGTTTTCACGTTCCGGTATCCATCCATGGCCAGAAAACCTTCCAGTACCTCTACATTAGCCTCTTGGTCGTGCACAATCAGGATGTTGGCATTTTTCAGGGTTTCGTCTATCATTATTTTTTTATTTTCTTTTAAGGTGTGATAATAATTATTTTATGGGAATATACTTGTCAATAATGGATAGAAACGAGAAAATATCGATAGGTTTCGCGATATAATCATTGGCGCCCATAGATATGATCTTGTCAATTTGATGCGGCATGGCATCGGTACCGATAGCCACTACCGGTATTGATTTGGTTTTTTTATGTTGTTGTATCTCTTTTATTATTGTTTCGCTATTAACACCGGGAATGTTGAGGTCGAGAATGATCAGGTTGGGCTTATAGTCAACAGCTATGTCCAGGGTTTTGTTGCCGTTTACCTCATTTATCAATTTTATTCCGGGACGATGTGATGAGAGTATCTGTTCTACGAGATCCACGTTTGACACATCATTCTCTATACAAAGGACGGTTCCGGTTCTGTTTGATTGGCTCAATGCGTTGTTTGGAACTATATCCTCGGTTTTGGTTCCTGGTTCCTCGGTAGCCGACAAGGGCAGTTCTATCCAAAAATTACTTCCTTTACCGGGTTCACTGTTTACCCCGATCCTGCCTCCCATAGCTTCAGTAAGTTTTTTTACTATAAGCAGACCGAGGCCGCTACCTTCAACTTCGGTCTTTTCAGCGCCAATTCTTTCAAAAGGGCTGAACAGTTTTTGGATCTCTCCATTTGGAATACCAATACCGGAATCCGCTACAATTATCCTTAAAAAACCGTTTTCAACCTTTTTGTCGTTTATAACCGCTGTTTTAATGATGACCTTTCCTCCCTCCTTATTATATTTAATCGCGTTGTTCAGAAGGTTGAGCATTATCTGCTTAAATCTTTGGGTATCGGCGATTATTACAGGGTTGGCCGCGGGCTTCACAAACTCAATATCAACTTTTTTCTTGTCCGACATAGGTTTGACAGAGTCAAGTATCTCTGTAATTAAATCTATGGTATCTATATATTCGTTTGTAAGATTTATTTTTCCGGCTTCAATACGCGACATATCCAGCACCTCGTTTATCAAATCAAGCAGATGTTTCCCGCTTTTGAGAATATGGCTGACACCCTTTTTTTGTTGCGGCGTTAGTTGTGCCATGTTGAGCAGTTGAGCGAAACCGAGAATAGAATTCATGGGAGTTCGCAGTTCGTGGCTCATCCTTGAGAGAAACTCGCTTTTTGCCTTATTTGCCTCGTCAGCCTTTTTATGCGCCTCTATCAACTCGTTTTCCATCCTCTTTCTGTCCGTTATATCAACCATTGCCATCAGATACAATTTATCTTTACCAATATCGATATAGTTGACGGAAAAAAGCCCGACCCTGATTTTGCCCTCTTTTGTCTTGACCCTTATCTCTTTTTCTTCTATCGGACCGTCTTTCAACATATATCTGATAAAATTCATTCCTTCAAGCGAGTCGGGGAAAATTCCGATATCCCTGAATGTTTTGCCAATAATCTCTTCGCGGGTGTACCCCAGTATTTTCAGGAAAGTTGTGTTGACATCAATATACCTATCGTCCTCCACATTGGCGATCGTCATCATGACAATGTTCGAATTAAATGCCTTGGCGAATTTTTCTTCTGAAAGCGATATCTGTGATATATCCCTGCTTATCGCGAACAGGATGGGTTGACCGTTCCAATGTCCCTTTTTTAACTTGCTCTCAACAAGTATCTGTTCTCCGTTTTTGGCGTTGAACATGAAGGTATAAGCGTTGGATTCCGTCAATTTCGCGGTTGGATCGGAATGTGGCTTCTCTTTGATTTTGACCATTTCCCCCAATGTGATGGCACTTTTGCCCAGAAGTTCATCCATTGTGTAACCAAGGCGGTTTATCACGGTCTTGTTTACGTGTATTATATTTCCAATTGTATCGAGCACAAACAGGAAATCATCCATAGTGTCGAAGAGTGCCTGGTAATTCTGCTGTGACCGCGAAAGCAACATCTCCATCCGGAAATTGTTGATCAGTCCCGATAGCATTGAACTCCATAGTTGAAGAATATTTATCTCGGAATTTGAGAATTTTTTGAAGGTTTTTACATAATCAAGACCGGTGAAACCGATTATTTTATTTTCAGCTACCAGTGGAACTATTAATAATGACTTGACCCCTTGGGCCAAAATGAGTTCTCTCTCGGCTTCCCATTCGGGCGGCATCTTATTGACCGGGTCGCATACGATATTTTCATGCCGGAACAATGTTTTAAACCACATCGGGTACGCGGCACATGGAACTCCTTGCATCTTGTCAATCATTGGTTCAATACCATTGGCGCACCATTCATAAGTGTTGTTTATCCTGGTTTTATCTTCGTTGAACTCGAAAATATAGGTTCTATCTGATCACAGGAACTGACCTATATGTTTCAAGGCCTGCTGGATGGCAGGTTTTATCTCTTTTAATGGCAAACCTGTCAGTTTGGAAGAGAGGTTTAGTAGTTTAGTCTGGAAATCAGAAACAAACTGTTTTTCTGTGATATCTATCGCTACCGAAAAAATGAGATTCCCTTTCATAACGTTGTTCCATTCCAAAAGCCGGTATTCTCCCCTCTTTGTTCTGTTTTTATTGTGGAAATTTACCAGTTTCTTCTGTTCAATCAGTTTTCTCTTGCCTTCCAATGTTGCTTTCAGATCGTCGGGGTGAACTATTTCCAGATAGTTCATTCTTTCAAGTTCATTTTGAGAATACCCTAATATTTTTTTCCAATATTTGTTGACTTTGATAAAGTTCAGGTTGACATCAACAATGCTCATCATGTGGGGGGAGGCATTAAATAAATTTTCCGATTCCTCTGTTTTTTTGGCCAAGGCAAGTTCCATCTTTTTCTTGGCATCGATATTGGTGATGAATCCAACTATCTTAACGGGAGTTCCATCGGGTGCTTTTTCTGATATGGAACCGACGTCCATACACCAAATATAGTCACCATCGGATTTTTTCATGCGGTATTCGGTTTCGTGCCTTGTAGATTTTCCCTCAAGGTGGAGGTTCAGAATTTGCGTTGTTTTCGCCAGATCGTCGGGATGGACAAGAGACATAAAGTCTTCAAAATGTCTGAATTTTTCGGGTGGGTATCCCAACATTTCGGCCCACCGTTCGTGAAAAATTATCTCTCCTGTTGCCGCGTTCACCTCCCACCATACGGTTCGCCCCGCATCCACTAAAAGTTCAAGTCGGAGTTGGCTCTGTTTCAAGGCATCGTTGAGGAGATTTTTTTCGTTTACCTGCTTTTCAAGATCGATGTTTTTTGCCGCCAATTCTTCAGTTTTTGACCTGACCATATCCTCAAGGCTCTTTTTCGCGGCAATCTCGTTTTCCAATAATTGCTTTACGCTCTCCAATTTTTTTTGTAGAGTTTCCTCCATATTAATTGCAGGTTACGATATTGACTGTAATATTTTTGTGATAAAATAACGGAAAATCTTAGGTTAGTTCACGTATAGTTTATCGGACGAAAAGATAACAATAAATTTTCTTTTTTAGAGAAGAGATTCCGATAAAATGGAGACATCGATAAATTCAATGTTTTTTGATATATCCGGTTCGCCGGAGAAATGGTATGGAAAGAGTTTTACCTGCTCCCAAATACCGATTATTTAGAGTAAAGTTTTGGTATTCAATAGTTTAATATACATTCTTTAATTACCTCTTCAATCGCGGATATTAACTGGGACGATGGACCCGAGAAGTTGTTGACAATAATCGCGAAGGCCAGCTCTTTCCCTGATATTGCGGTAAAATAGCCGGCGAAACTCCTGACACCGTCCATCGACCCGCTTTTTATCCTCAGATTGTCCCGGAAAATCTGGTCCAGGAAGATGTTTTTTATTGTTCCCTCTTCTCCGGGAGAGGGAAGAGACCTTACGAATTCCTCTCCTGAATGAGATCCCTTCATTTTAACCAACAGACTGGTCAGCGCGAGTGCGCTGATTTTGTTTTGCGGCGACAAGCCGCTTCCATCTATTAACCTCGTATTATCGTTCCAGATCTCTTTTTCCGCAAGATAATTCTCGATCACCTTTATTCCGTTTGTCCTTGTCCCCTCCAATCCGCGATATTTTGCCATCTCTTTCACCAATGTTTCGGCGTATAGGTTGATACTTTCACGGTTTAAAACGTATATGATGTCTTTGAGCGGGGGTGAAACCGTCTCATTTATAGACATATAATGGCCACTATCAAACTTTCCCGATATTCTCGCCGTAGTCGCGCCATTGGCGACATTTATGTTAATGGCTTCAAGCCTCTCTTCCAACATTCTGGCCGCCAAAAGGGGAGGATCCGTTATCGCCCCCTTCAGGACAAAATCGGTTCGGTTGGCCGGGATTGTTCCGGAAATCCAACCCGAAGAACTGTAAGGTGCCGCGAAGATATACCCCAGATCGACCGATCCCTTGGCTGTCAGTCTGTTTTCAAGTTCTATTCCCGATCCTTCCCGGGAGATCGAGGTCATAACGGGAACAGAACCCTCATAAGAGGTTTTGAAGTGTATCTTGTAGGTATTGTCGAATATTGATAATCCATATACTCCGGCTCCGTAATAGTTTCCGATATCTTCCCAGAGCCACTCCCCGGGTACCGGGTCATAATCGAAGTACCCATCGTCCGCGACCACTCTTCCATTGATGCTCCTGATGCCCGATTCTTTTATGCTTGTTGCCCACTTGTCCAACAGATCTCCATAATGTTCGGTGAACCTCTCCGAACCCAACGTTGGATCTCCGCCTCCGGAGATTATTATATCACCGTCAAGCATGCCGCTATTTTTATCAAGCCTTCCCGAATAGTACAATGAGGTTGCAAAAATGTGGTCGCCTCCAAGTATTTCCAGCGCTGTTGCCGAGGTTACCAACTTTAGAACGGAAGCGGGAACCAGGGCAAGATGCTCGTTGTGCGTGAACTTAACCTCACCGTTATTGGCGTCAACAAGGGAAAAAGATAGAGAGGCCCCTTCCATGGAAGGAGTCGCGAGCAGCTTGTTGAACGAGGCCGGCTGAGCGGCCAACATCGGCATAAAAAAAACAAAAAATATCGGATAAAGAGGCAATCTTTTGATGACAACGATAATATTTGATTCACTTTTCATGGTGGGATCAAGTTGTTTTATTGTCGGTTTTAAGCAGCTCTTCAGTGGAAAGTAGTCCGCATGC
>DUOU01000254.1 GCA_012838685.1 Bacteroidota bacterium
GCCCACTCCGGGAAGCCATGTCAGCAAGGCGAGCCATGGTCCCCATTTCGCTATCTTTTCCGCATGCTTCTCAATTTTTTCCGGAGTAACCTTGAACCATTTTTCAAGCCATTCCCATTTCCCGAGCCACCCAAGCCCAAATGATGTCATTCCTCCAAGCCAGTTGCCAATTGTAGCGAAAATTATGGCCGGAACCGCTTTGCCGCCCGCCACGAGCAGCGCCACCAATAGTACATCGGAACTGAAAGGAATGATCGTTGCGGCCAAAAATGAGCCTAGAAACAGACCCCAATATCCATATTCAATCAAACCTTCCATCCATTAGACCTTTAAAAAGAAAGTTCCTAAGATATACTATTTTCTTTTTGGCGAAAACAAACGCTGATCAGGATTTGCCGGTTGTCGATCAGATCGGAGAAATATTTGGAATAACCGATATCACCTGTAACGGCGATACCGAGATCCACGCCAATGGCTTCGCATAAGCCGGCACCGGCAGGAAAGTCAATAGGAGCGGTTATGGCCGGAATCTGGGCCCCTATAACCATGACCAACAAAATTTGAGACAACTGTTGGAAACTAAGATAATTATATAATAATCTTAATGTTTTTATTGACCTATAAATCAGTTAATTAATAAACAGATAAAGAGTTTTGTAAAATATTTTTCTAAAAAATTGTTAAAATCAACAAATCATATTGTATATTTGTGTGCACACAGCAGGGTGTCCATCCTTTTAGCACGAGGAAATGCAGCGAGACATATTTATTCCACACTATTTTAAAAGGGCATCCTGCTTCTTTTTTGTATAATATCGAACTATCTTGATGAATATTGTTTTTATTTTAATAGTTGCTGTTCCAATAGCGGAATTCATTTTGGAGCAATATCTGGTACATTTGAACAAAACAATGTGGTCTGACCGGCTTCCCGAAAAGTTGGTGGGAATATGTCCGGAAGAGGAGTACAGAAAATCCCAACACTACCAGAAAGACTGTTATGGACTGTCTTTCTGGTCATCATTATTAAGTACGTCAGTATTATTGATAATGATACTGTTCGGTCTTTTCAGTATTGTTAACGGTTGGTCGGCCAAAATAACAGGAGAGCACCCAATATGGACCGCAATTTTGTTTTTCGCCATAATTGGAGCCGGATCAATGATAATAGCCCTGCCTTTTTCTTACTATCAAACTTTTGTGATTGAAAAAAAATATGGTTTCAATAGAACGACGGTCAAAATATTTTTCATGGATGCCCTAAAATCGGCCTTAATTTCAGTTGTCTTTGGCGTTCCGATATTATGGCTTGTCACATGGTTTTATTACAAAACAGGTACAAGCTTCTGGCTGTATGCCTGGGGACTTGTCACCGCTTTCTCTGTTTTTATCAACTTTTTCTATTCTGAGCTGATAGTGCCTCTTTTCAATAAACAAACGCCGCTTGGCGAAGGGCCGCTCAGAACAAAAATCGAGGAATTTTCCCATAAATCCGGTTTTGCCATAAAAAATATATTTGTAATTGATGGTTCAAAAAGAAGCACAAAAAGTAACGCATACTTTTCCGGATTTGGATCCAAAAAAAGGATAGTCCTTTATGATACCCTGTTGGCAGATTATACTGATGACGAGATAGTGGCCGTTCTTGCCCATGAAATAGGGCATTACAAGAAAAAGCACATAATATACTCTATGATTCTTTCGATAGTTTTAAACGGTTTAATGTTGTTTCTCTTTTCGCTTGTTGTTGATAATCCCAATTTTTCCAGGGCATTAGGATCAGAAACCTCAAGTTTTCAATTAGGTCTTGTGGCATTTGGAATTCTTTATAGCCCACTCTCCACGATTACAGAATTGCTTACAAATTATTTGTCCAGAAAGAATGAGTTTGAAGCGGATAAATTCTCGGCGGAATGGAGTGATCCAAAGCAACTGGCCAGTGCGCTCAAAAAATTGTCCATAAAAAATCTCTCAAACATGACGCCCCATCCGGCCTACCAGTTTTTTTATTATTCCCATCCACCATTATTGCAACGTCTGGAAAGATTGGAATAAAAATTATATATATTTGCATCACTTTTGCCTCTTTAGCTCAGCTGGTAGAGCAGCTCATTCGTAATGAGCAGGTCGTGGGTTCGAGTCCCATGAGAGGCTCGGGCGTTATTAACAGGCGGGAGTAGCTCAGGGGTAGAGCATTAGCTTCCCAAGCTAAGGGTCGCGGGTTCGAATCCCGTTTCCCGCTCACTTAAGAGGGTGTGTCGGATTTTTGGCACACCTTTTTATTTCACCATCTTCTTATAAGAGGGGCCAAAAACCGCTATTATTACGCTATTTGTTGATAATCAACAACTTTCACAAGAAAGGTTTAAGCGACAGAAACAGCCCGTAGTTTCTGCCGGGCATAGGACGATTCAGAACCGATTCGTACTCTTCATTGAAGAGGTTGTTGACCATAATTTTTACCGAAAGCGAACCTATTTTGAGATAAAAATCCCTTTCCAGAGATATGTCGTTCATAAAATAATCACCCAACAGACCCAGTGTGGAGCCTTCATCGTTGTTTGAGGTGGTGTATCTTTTGCTGTAATAATTCCAACTATAAACAAATTTCCATTTTTTCGCGTCAAAAATTCCCTTAATGGATGACGAATACAATGGGATATATACCAACTGCTTTCCAATGGATTCATCCAATAACCCGACCGGATCTCCCTTATTGATCGACCTGGTAACAGCAAAACTCCCTTCAACGGTAAGTGCCTTCTGTTCCGAAAAATTGAGGATCAGTTCGGTTGTTGTCTCCAAGCCGCGACTGTCGACTCGTCTGATATTGTAAGGTGTCCAATATCCCTTATACGTTGGAAGCCACAAAATCCAATCATCTATTTTTGACCCGAAAACCAGCAAATTGCCACCGAGACTAAAAGTTTTGTTTTTTATGTTATAAGATGCTCCCAGGTCATAAGTAAAACCTTTTTCCGGTTTCAAACCGGGATTTCCTCCAGGATTAAAATAGAGATCGTTAAGGGTCGGGAACCGGAAATTTCGGGCGAATGAGCTTTTTACTTTGATTCCCAATTTTTCCGATAACAGGAAATCGACAAAAACGGCGGGTATAGGGGGAACGACCGACTTGCCGTAAACATCTTCCCTGACAATGGCGGATATTCCCAATCTGTTGGTTGGCCGGTATTTCGCGGTCATTGTCACTGAAGGTTCAAATCTTGACTTTTTATACCCTATTACGCTGTTTCCTGTTGTTATATTGGCCTGCGCGCGGTCAAAGGTTCCCACAAAATGGTGGTAAAGGGAAACCGATATGGAAATAGTCAAATTGTTGTCCGGCCTGAACTCTGTATCCCCACTGATAAAGAGGGTGTTGATAGCGCTATTGGAATCGATCATTTTCTTCAAACTCCCATAACCGGTATCCCCAAGATATACATATTTCAAGTCTGAGTAATTATAACCTCCTCTCAAAGAATGTTTTATCCGTTTTTGATCTCTATCCCACAAAAAAGTTGATTTTATTGAAGTCTCATCCTTAAAGTTCTCGCTTGAACTGACTGTCCTGTAATCCACGTTAAGCATTGGAACGCCCCTGTGGGAATTCATGAGCCAAACTGAAGCGCCCCAATGGGAACCATCATCACTGTACCAGCCAAACTCTTGAAGAAGATGTAAATCCTTGAAAAACCCGTTTCTGTTTTTTTCTACTGGATGATGGCTTTCTATTGTATTCCCGTGATCATCAAACAGAAAGATCTTCTTTCTATAATTGGTGAAACTAAAATCGTTTTTTGATGAGGTAAAAAACAATTTCGTGGAGCTTTTCAGCTTATCTCCTCCGTACGAGAGCTTCAGGTATTGATCATATGTGCTGTAACTGCTTATTCCCTGCACATATAGAATATTAAAGCTACTGTCGTCGGCTTCTGTGCCCGTTTCAAGTTCTATTGACCCCCCGATACCGCCCGAAACCACGCCTACGGTTGATGAGCCACTGCTGACATCCATCTTGTCTATCAAAAAGGAGGGGATAGTGGACAAATCTACCATTCCCAGCATAGGAGAGTTGATTTTCATCCCGTTCCATAAAACCTGGGTGTGATATGATGAGGTGCCCCTGAATGATGCGGTTGAAAGGGTAGAGCGACCATACGACTTGACGAATATTGAACCAAAACCCGACAATATATCGCCAAGGTTCACGGATATGCTCTCAAATAACAAAGTTGGATCGGCGGTTGATTTCAAGGGGCCAATATCGGTTATTGGCAGCATAGGTTTCCTCCTTATGACAACCTCTTTGATATCCAGATCATAAAATATTGAATCAATATTCTGGGCGCCAATTTCAAGGTCAAATAAAATTATCAATACCAGTATTACAAATAAACGGAACTTCATTTAACCATGTTATAGTCGTTTACAGCGGAAATTTCGGTAGAAACCTCTCCAAGCCAGCCCGATTTGGCGTTTACCCCTGTTTGAATTTTCACAAAATTGATCCGATCCAGATTTATATGGTTTCCATCCTCATCTACGGCATTGTCGATTTTGAAAAGGTTCACAGATTTTCCCGGTTCAGACGCAAGCCTGTCAATCTCGCTATAATTATCGGCATATCCCCATTCAAAATCCTCGGACATATAGTTGCCATACTCATCCACATAACTTGTAAATGCTACGCATACTCCCGTTAAAGTATAGGAGTCGGCCTCTATCCACTCAGGGTAGTAGAAATCCTGGTTGTGGTAAGCCGACAGATAATCAATAGATCCACTGTTCCCCAGATTGTCGCTCCATGCTACCGGAGAGGAGGGTTGTTCGGGCCTAAAATATGTGACAGCATAATCTTTTGTTATCTTTTCATCGCTCTCCTCGCTCCCGCGAAGACGGTACCACGTGTCGTCCGGAATGTTATTGCCGTTTTTATCCTCCATCACCCAGACAATACCGGGTTCAGATGAGCCTTTCACGGCGTTTCCTGTTATAGATATGTTGTAACCTCCGTCATTTTCAACTGGAAAGTCGAACATGCCGACCACATAACCACCGAAACCTCCCAGAGATATCCATAAACCACCTGAAAGTCTGTCATTGGCGTATTCCACCGCCTCCTCCTTCGATTTTTCCCCGTTAAATCCCGCCGCTCCTTTCCCGTTTATATATTGACCGGGAGCCGGGGTATATTCTATAATGCGAAATCCATTGTTGTAGATAACCTCATCTTCATCGCATGATGCGATCAAAAATATCACACCTGCCGCCAACAATATTTTGATCAGTCTGTTCATCCTACTCTTTGAAACAAAATTCTCCGGGAATAATTCCAACTCTGAAGGTGTCCACGGGAATTCCTTTTGGGGAGTACCTGTAAACTGCGCCTGCCTGCACATAATCAATCGCATCTGCGATATATATTTCAGAAGTTACGGGATCAACCGTAAAATCATAATACAGAGCATCGCTCTTCCCTACGATTTGAGCCGGGGAGAAGGAGTCATCGCGAACGGAATACCCATAAACACCGTTATTAAGAATATATACCGTATCCCGTGCGCCGTTTGTCGCTATCGATACGGGCGACTCTCCCCCTTCAAGTCCGATAGAATGTTCAACAAGACGGTTTGTGGGATCGATTATGCTAAGAGTGGGAGAGGGGGAACCAAAATTTTCAGAATTATATGCCCCACTGGAAACTACCCATATTTTATTGTTGATATCAACCACCATTGAATTGGGTTGGAATGGAACAATAATGGAATCCGTTATCGCATTGGTAGATGGATCAATAACAAAAATAATATTGTCATTAGACCAGCAGCAGACAAACAGTTCACTGTTCACGGCGACTATTTGTTCCGTGGAAGGGTGTCCTTTGGTGATAATAGTGCCCAATTTTGTGTTGCTGTCCAGGTCAACCTCTACTATTGCCTCACTGTAAAGATCCGTTACATATCCCTTGTTGCTTCCGGAGATGAATATATTACGGGGAGATATGAACCCGTCTATCATACCTCTCACCTTGAATGTGTTGGTGTCTATAATGAAAATGATTCCCGAATTGTTTACAACAACATAACCTTTCCCATTGTGTATGACCATTGATTGCGCGACATCGCCCAGGTTGATCCCATTTACCCTGGAAAAAACATTGTTTTCAACAATTTTTGTCTCAATATCATAGTATGAAAGAG
Organism: Bacteroidota bacterium; assembly: GCA_012838685.1. Classification (GTDB taxonomy): domain Bacteria; phylum Bacteroidota; class Bacteroidia; order Bacteroidales; family VadinHA17; genus LD21. The sequence continues at coordinate 6,204 of DUOU01000254.1, forward strand.
AGGCGTTGCCATACATGAAGTTCCCCTCGTTTACAATGAACAATCCTCTGCCCGAATCCGAAAAATCAAGATTTTCCGTGTCAACGGGACCATAATCCATACATGAAAAGAAAGTTAACAACAGAAATATTGGAAATATGTATTTGAGAACCAATCGCATAAATATCAAAATAAAATGCAACGATATTAATCTCTGATCGCTATATCATCAAAACAAAAATATGCCGGTACCGATATTCCATAATCATTCTTCGCTGAGGATTCAAGGTCAAACCTCAGTTTATTTACAGCTCCCAGCGTATGTAGGTCCACTTTTGTCCATTCCGTTACTATGCCGCCCGACGAAACATTCCTGAAATCGGCAAGGAAAAACTCCACCGTTTTAGTTTCGTGGCCGTTTTTGTCGAGTCCCGTGACGATAAGCTTGAACCAATCTCCCTTTTCATAGCCCAAAGGAGAGGAAAAACTGTCGCCACACCTCATGTTAAGCACCGAATATGTAGTGTTGTTCACAAAAAAATGGTCGATTACCTTTTCTGTATCACTGTTCCTGAACCCTATAAATGTTCTGGAATCAGATCCGTACAAATAGCTTGAATTGTCGCTTCCATAATGAACCGCGAAGGTTTTTGAGCCGTTATATCCTCCATAACCTGTGGAGCTGTCAACATAGTAGGCACTGCATTGATTGGTGTATCCCGAAGTTATGGTATCGTTCCACCGGGAAAGAAAAATACCACCATTGTATAGATCATCATGCAACAGGCCAAACACCAGATCAGTTACCTCATCATAAAAACCAGGATACTCTCCACCGTACAAATTTGTACCATATTTTGAGTTTGCCAGCGATTCCGTGGCCGCATCCTCAAAGGTAACCGTGGTATAAGTTATCTCATTCTCCGAATCGCAACCAGTCAATAACAGCGCAAAAAACGCACTTAACAAAAAATTTCTCCTCATCATACCAAAAATTAATAGTTAAACAATAATTCACCGTTAATTTGGAGATCGCCCAATAAATGAAGAGGAAAAATTAAAGATAAATGGAATAGTCGGCACGACCATGCAATTTGTCCAATTTTACCCTATTCACCGCAGGAGCAAAATCCAATTCCGAGCATAGGCAGGTCTTCTGACTTATTCCCGTTCCAGCGCCTTCCCATTAAACAACAGTGGCTAAAGAGCCGGAACATAACTCAAAATGAGTAGAACTTACAGCAGCGGGAACTGTTGCCGATTTTCACGGCATTCCCTATTAATTCCACCTCATGTTGAATGAGGATATGGAAACCAATGCCAGCACAAAGATATCGCTTTTAATTTTACATATAAAATTGAAATATACCCCAAGAAATGATAATTTTGCACATATTTTCAACATTAATTGTTCGCGCAAAGAGATAAATGGCCATTTTGCTTCAGTGATTCAGAGCCGTGCGGAGCCTTTCGGGACTATTCATATCAAAAAACAAACAGATGAAAGCTGTTATAATAACTATAGGAGATGAGTTGTTGATAGGACAGACAGTAGACACCAATTCGGCATGGATGGGGGCGGAAATGAGCAAAATAGGGTTCGACATAATCAAAAAAATATCCATAAACGACAAGCGGGAAGATATATTGGAACTTTTGGGGGAGATTGTTGGGAAAGTTGACGTGGCGCTGATCACGGGGGGACTGGGACCAACCAGCGACGATATAACCAAGCCCACCCTGTGTGAATTCTTTGGAACCTCACTGGAGTTGAATCCTGAAGTCCTGGAGATGGTCGTTCAAACGATCTCCTTGAGAGACTATCCGCTTACGGAACTGAACAAAAAGCAAGCTGAAGTCCCAAAATCCTGCCAGGTGATCAAGAACGCTGTGGGAACCGCTCCCGGAATGTGGTTCGAAAAGGATAATACCATCTTTGTTTTCATGCCCGGAGTACCGATGGAGATGGAGCATTTGATGGCCTCTTACGTGCTTCCAAAATTGAGAACTATTTTCAACAACAGCACCATAATCCACAAAAATCTGATGTTGTACGGTATCCCGGAATCTATACTGGCTGAACGCTTGGCCGACTTTGAGACCAATTTGCCCAAAGAGTTGAAACTCGCGTACCTTCCCTCATCGGGAGTAATAAAACTAAGATTAACCGGCAGGGGAGACAATAACAGGTATATTGAAAATTTAATAAACGAAAAAGTAGCTGAACTTTACTCGATTATACCCCAATATATTTTTGCGGAGGATGAAGAATCAATGGAGATAACAATAGGTAAACTACTTGTTGCCAGAAATAAAACGATAGGAACCGCTGAAAGTTGCACAGGAGGGAACATCTCCACCCTTATCACTTCCGTTCCTGGAAGCTCCAAATATTTCAAAGGTTCCATAGTAGCCTACGATAATTCGATAAAAACCGGTCTGCTCGGAGTAAATGAAAATTTACTTACAAAATTCGGGGCCGTTAGCCAACAGGTTGTGGAGGCAATGGCGATTGGAGCGAGAAGAGAGCTAAAAGTAGACTATGCGATAGCTACATCAGGGGTCGCGGGACCTTCGGGCGGAACAGAATCCAAACCTGTGGGCACGGTCTGGATAGCCGTCTCTTCGGAAAAGAGAACAGTATCCCAAAAGTTAAGGCTTAGCGCCGATAGGAAGAACAATATCACAAGATCGTCATTGTCAGCTATCAATCTGGCCATAAAGGAGATAAAGTTATAAGAGAAAGTATATCAAAAAAATGATCTGAACAGAGTGTAACTATCTCACAAACAATGAAAAATCACGCAAATATAGATTAGTTGAAAAAAATAGAACAAAGACTTGTATAATCAAATAAAAATCACGTACTTTGTGCCTCGTTAAAAAAGAGTTTTTTTTATAGGAAATAAATCAGATATCGATGGCAAAGATTTGTCAGGTTACAGGAAAAAAAGCGATGACAGGATACAATGTATCGCACTCAAAGAGAAGGACTAAAAGGAAATTTTACCCAAATATCTTTGAAAAAAAATACTACTTGCCGGAAGAGGATAGGTGGATTTCTCTCACAGTTTCCGCCGCGGGCATGCGATTGATAGGTAAAAAGGGGATAACAACCGCCCTAAAGGAGGCCAAGGAAAAAGGTTTTATTGATAAATATTAATAAAGAAGGTAATGGCAAAAAAGGCTAAAGGAAACAGGGTTCAGGTTATACTGGAGTGTACCGAACATAAAGAGAGCGGTATGCCGGGAATTTCAAGGTATATTACCACGAAGAACAGAAAAAATACGCCTGACAGATTGGAACGCAAAAAATACAATCCTATCTTAAAGAAAGTTACAATTCACAGAGAGATCAAGTAAAAAAATAAGTTATGGCAAAGAAAGCAATAGCTACGCTAAAAAAAGAGGAAGGAAACAAACGATACACAAAATGTATCAAAATGACCAAATCTGATAAAACTGGGGCTTACATCTATAAAGAAGAGATAGTAAGCAACGATATGGTCAGTGAGTTCTTTAAAAAATAAAACCTTGGGTTTTTGGGGTTATATAGCTTTCTTCCCAAAAGGAAGGGAGCTATTTTTATTAATTGATCTTTTAATAAATGGGTTTATTCGGTATTTTTTCAAAGGAGAACAAAGAGAGTCTTAACAAAGGTCTCGCGAAAACCAGGGAGAGCGTTTTTTCTAAACTCTCCCGGGCTCTTATTGGAAAATCAACGGTAGATGATGAGGTGCTTGACAATCTTGAGGAGGTTTTGATAAGTTCCGATGTTGGGGTTGATACAACCTTGAAGATTATCGGAAGAATAGAGGAGAGGGTCTCAAAAGAAAAATATTTATCCACGAATGAACTGAACGTGATCCTTAAAGAGGAGATAATGGGTCTCTTGAGCGATAGTTCCGTTGATCCAGACAGTTTCTCCGCGGATTTACCATCAAAACCCTATGTAATCATGGTGGTAGGTGTCAACGGCGTAGGGAAAACTACCACAATCGCGAAATTGGCCCATCAATATAAAAATGGCGGAAAAAAAGTTCTGCTCGGAGCGGCTGACACGTTCAGAGCCGCGGCAATTGACCAGTTACAGATATGGGCGGACAGAACAGGAGTGGAGATCGTGAAGCAGAAAATGGGATCGGATCCGGCGTCAGTTGCGTATGATACCGTAAAATCCGCGGTTTCAGGTGGACATGATGTTGTTATAATAGATACTGCCGGAAGATTGCACAACAAGATCAACCTGATGGCGGAACTTTCAAAAATAAAAAGGGTGATGGAAAAGATCGTTACCGGTGCGCCCCATGAGGTGCTTCTGGTTCTTGATGGATCGACCGGCCAGAACGCTTTTGAACAAACCAAGCAGTTTACCGCGGCAACTGATATTACATCGCTCGCTGTCACAAAGCTTGACGGAACCGCGAAAGGTGGCGTAGTTTTGGGAATATCCGATCAATTCAAAGTGCCGGTAAAATATATTGGGATAGGAGAGAAGATGGATGATCTCCAGATATTCAATAAAAATGAATTTATTGACTCTCTTTTTTCATCTTAACATATTCACAAAGATATCTTTGTTTATCAAAATGAGTCGTCCAAAAATAAAAATCGTTACTTTAGGCTGCTCAAAGAATACAGTTGATTCTGAGAAACTTATAAAACAACTTGAATTAAATGGGAGTAAAGTTGTTTATGATGAGACAGATGATCTGCCTTGTGAGGTTGTCATTATCAACACCTGTGGTTTCATTAACGACGCTAAGGAGGAAAGTATCGATACCATCCTTGAGTTCGTCAAAAAGAAAGAAGAGGGAAAAATTAAAAAAATATATGTAATAGGATGTCTATCACAAAGATATAGATCAGAACTAAGAGATGAAATACCGGAAGTCGATTCATTTTTTGGAGTAAACGAGACAAACAAACTTCTTAGGGAGTTAAATCTTAAATATGACAAATCTGCTTTGTCTCAAAGAACTTTAACAGGGCCGGGCCATTACGCGTACTTAAAAATTTCAGAGGGATGCGACAGAAAATGTTCGTTTTGCGCTATACCCGGAATTAGGGGACGATACCAATCGCAACCTTTGGATTATCTGCTGAAAGAAGCTACTGCTTTGGCCGAGATGGGAGTGAAGGAGTTGATTCTTGTAGCGCAGGATCTTTGCTATTATGGATATGATATGGGCAAAAGGAATATGTTGCCAAAGTTAGTCGATAAATTGTTGGAACTTAATATGTTTGAATGGATAAGGCTCCATTATTTGTACCCAACTACCGATTTTCCATGGGAGATTATTGAGATAATAAGAAACAATCCATCACTGTGCAGATATATTGATATACCTATCCAACACATATCAGACAATGTGCTTTCCTCTATGAAAAGATCTCACAACAGGAAAGAGACGGAAGAAATTTTGTGCAGGATCAGGCATGATATACCTGAAGCGGCTATAAGAACTACCCTAATAACGGGTTTTCCCGGTGAAACTGATAATGATTTCCGCGAATTGTATGATTTCATAAAGGAATTTAGGTTTGACCGTCTTGGCGCTTTTACCTATTCCCATGAAGAGGGAACTACCGCCCATAAGAAGTTGAATGATGATGTTCCCCAAAAATTAAAGGAGGAGAGGATGTCATCCCTGATGGAACTTCAGCAGACAATCGCATTGGAACTGAACGAATCAAAAATAAACAAGGTATACAATACAATTATTGACAGAAAAGAGGGAGAGTATTACGTTGGACGCACGGAATTTGATTCTCCCGAAGTAGATCAGGAGGTGTTGATAGAAACCGACCATAATCTGAAAATCGGAAAGTTCTACGGAATAAAAATCACGCGATCTTTTGGTTTCGACCTCTTTGGTGTGCCAATTTAACTGTTTTCCAAAGCTGTTTCTTGTTCAGAATTGGGCGAACTTTTCCTGACTTTAATCTTAATTTCAGATTTTTTTGAATCAAACCCAACTGAAATCAAGTCGCCCTGATCAACATTAGCCTTAATAATTACCTCAGCCATTGGATCTTCGAGATATTTTTGGATAGCCCTTTTAAGAGGTCTTACCCCATAGTTGATATCAAAACCTTTTTCAGCTATAAAATTACGGGCTGAAGAGGAGATAGATATTTTATATCCAAGAGCGGAGACTCTATCGAATAATCCTTTGAGTTCAAGATCAATGATTTTATCGATCTCCTTTTTACCAAGCGAGTTGAATATGACAACATCATCGACTCTGTTCAAAAACTCCGGAGCAAATGTTTTTTGCAGTGCTTTCTGCAAAATTCCTTTGCTATGTTCGTCCCTTGTTTCTCTGCGCGATTTGGTATCAAAACCAACACCCTGACCGAACTCGGCGATCTGGCGGGTTCCAACATTTGAAGTAAGTATGACTATGGTGTTCCTGAAATCTACTCTTCTTCCCAAACTGTCAGTTAATTGACCTTCGTCAAGAACCTGTAGCAAAATATTGAACACATCGGGATGAGCTTTCTCGATTTCATCGAGCAAAACAACAGAATAGGGTTTTCTCCTGACTTTTTCGGTAAGTTGTCCCCCTTCCTCATAACCAACATATCCCGGGGGAGCTCCCACTAATCTGGAAACCGAAAATTTCTCCATATACTCGCTCATATCTATACGAACCAAATTGTCGGTAGTGTCGAACAAGAACTTAGCCAAAACTTTTGCCAATTGGGTTTTTCCAACACCGGTAGGACCCAGGAAAATAAAAGATCCGATAGGCTTGTTTGGATCCTTCAAACCGGCCCTGTTTCTTTGAATAGACTTCACTATCTTTGATATGGCTTCATCCTGGCCTATAACACTGCCCTTCAGTTCATCGGCCATGCTTAATAGCCTTGTTCCCTCGGCCTGGGCTATCCTTTGAGCAGGGACTCCCGTCATCATGGCAACTACTTCCGCGACTTTATCCTCATCAACTATCTCCCTATTCTTCGAAAGTTCCTTGCTCCACTTCTTCTTCTCCATTTCGATCATATCGATCAAATCTTTTTCCCTGTCCCTTGAGCTGGCCGCTTTCTCAAAATTCTGGTTCCTTACGGCATGCATCTTATCTTTTCGAGTCTCTTCAAGCTGCTCTTCCAGTGAGATGATTCTTTCGGGAACAACAATATTGGTGATATGTACCCTGGAACCCGATTCGTCCAACGCATCTATAGCTTTATCGGGTAAATGTCGGTCAGATATATACCTGTTTGTCAACTTCACACAGGCCTCGATAGCGGCCGGTGTATAATAAACATTGTGATGATCTTCGTACCTTCCTTGATATTATTTAAAATCTCTATAGTCTCTTCAATGGAAGTCGGCTCAACCATTACCTTCTGAAATCTTCTTTCCAATGCGCCATCTTTTTCAATGTGCTGCCTATACTCATCAATGGTAGTCGCGCCAATACACTGAATTTCACCCCTGGCAAGTGCCGGTTTCAGCATATTGGCCGCATCAAGTGAACCTGATGCCCCACCCGCACCTACAATCGTATGTATCTCATCTATAAACAGAATGATATTATCGTTCTTGGACAATTCGTTAAGTATCGCTTTCATCCTCTCCTCAAATTGTCCCCTATATTTGGTGCCGGCAACAATTGAAGCCAAATCAAGGGCAACAACACGTTTGTTGAACAACACCCTCGAAACATTCTTCTGGACTATTCTAAGTGCCAATCCTTCCGCTATAGCCGACTTTCCAACACCTGGTTCACCTATCAAAACAGGATTGTTTTTCTTTCTTCTCGATAAAATCTGCGCAAGCCTTTCAATCTCCCTCTCCCTGCCAACGACAGGATCCAAACGGTTATCTTCAGCTGCCTTGGTAAGGTCGATACCGAAATTATCCAGCACCGGAGTATCGGACGAACTCTTTGGTGTTGAAGATTGACCAGACTGCTGGCCTCTGCCAGAGGGACCAAAAATAGGTCCTTCTTCATCTTCTTCCCTTGGGAAGTCTATGTTCATAACTTCAGGCAGATCGGTCTCAACGATTTTTTTGACCACCTGATAGTCTATCCCCAATTCTGACAAAAATCTTGTGACCAAACCAGACTCATCTTTGATTATAGCCAGCAACAGGTGTTCTGATTCAATTGTATCGCTTCTCAGCGCCTTTGCTTCCAGATAAACCAATTTCAAGATCCTTTCCGTAGTACGAAGCAAAGGAATAACATCATGATCGGCTATCGGTATAGGATTATCCGCTTTTATACTATTTTCAATCGATTCTTTGAGCAATGGAAGATCTACTCCTTTATTGATAAGGATATCTACAGCCACTCCCTCTCCGTCTCTAAGTATTCCCAAAAAAAGATGCTCAGGACCTATGTGGCTATTTCCTAGCCTAATAGCCTCTTCCTTGCTATAACTCAAAATATCTTTTACTCTCTGTGAAAACTTTGCGTTCATATCGAACTGTTAATTTTACCTGTTAATATTCCAAAAAGGTCATTTTGTCATATAAAACGAAAGGTATTCGCTTATTATGCAAAAATCACTCCCTAAACAACATCTGCAAAATCTATACCTATTTTATGAACAATTTATGTTAAAAAAACAGTCAATAAAAACCCAAAAATAGGCAAAATTTTAGTAATTTCGATTTTCGTGCCCAAAGGTTGGGCGCAATTAACTACTTAATTAATTGTCAACTATTTATGTTAGATGGAGAGAAGATAAAAAAGGTAAACATTGAAGAGGAGATGAAGTCGGCTTACATTGATTATTCAATGTCAGTCATAGTATCCAGAGCCTTACCCGATGTCCGAGACGGCCTGAAACCTGTTCATAGGCGAGTTTTGTACGGTATGGCCGACTTGGGCGTACTTTCAAACAGACCATATAAAAAATCGGCGAGAATTGTTGGTGATGTTTTAGGTAAATATCATCCTCACGGCGATTCATCTGTGTATGGGGCGATGGTAAGAATGGCCCAGGAATGGTCAATGAGGTACCCCCTGGTTGACGGTCAGGGTAACTTTGGATCGGTTGATGGTGACAGTCCGGCCGCAATGAGGTATACCGAGGCTCGTCTGAAAAGGATCGCCGAAGAGACGTTGGCCGATATCGATAAAGATACTGTTGATTTTCAGGGGAATTTTGACGACTCCCTCAAGGAACCGACAGTATTGCCAACTCGTATTCCAATGCTTTTGGTTAACGGCTCCTCGGGTATAGCGGTAGGTATGGCAACTAATATGCCTCCACATAACATAACCGAAGTCATTGAAGGCACCATTGCCTATATTGATAACAGAGATATAACCCCCACAGAATTACTTAATTATATTAAAGGGCCTGACTTTCCGACAGGAGGCATAATTTATGGGGAGCAAGGCATAAAAGATGCCTGTGAAACCGGCAGGGGAAGAATCGTTCTCAGGGCGAAAACCGAAATCGAGTACACAGCGTCAGGGCGTGAGTGCATTATTGTCACTGAAATACCGTACATGGTAAATAAGGCCGAAATGATCCGAAAGATCGCTGACCTGATAAACGATAAAAAACTGGAGGGGATTTCATATATCAACGATGAATCTGACAGGAATGGGATGAGGATAGTCATTATCCTCAAGAAAGACGCTAGTGCCAATATCGTATTAAACCATCTTTTCAAGTTGACGGAGATGCAGACATACTTTAGCGTGAACAATATCGCACTTGTGAACGGAAGACCAAGGTCACTGAACACAAAAGACTTAATCGTTCATTTTGTGGAGCATCGCCATGAAGTTGTCTTGAGAAGAACCCGGTACGATCTGGATCAGTATGAAAAAAGGGCACACATTCTTGAAGGGTTGATCATAGCGAGCGACAATATCGACGAAGTTATCGCGATTATCAGATCCTCAAAAAATCCCGATGAAGCGAGAGAAAGACTTTCCGAAAGATTCGCTCTGTCTGATATCCAGTCCAGAGCAATTGTGGAGATGAGACTGCGCCAGTTAACCGGACTGGAACAGGACAAGTTGAGAGCGGAGTATGAAGATGTTCTGAAACAGATCAAATATCTTAACGAAGTCTTGTCGAGTGAAGAGTTGCAAATGAAAATCATTAAAGATGAGCTTATTGAGATTAACGATAAATATGGAGACAAGCGCCGGTCAGAAATAGTACGCAACGCCGAAGAGTTTAATCCTGAAGATTTTTATTCCGATGATGAGATGGTTATTACCATTTCTCACATGGGTTATATCAAACGCACCCCCCTTACCGATTTCAGGAGACAAAACAGGGGAGGGACAGGGTCCAAAGGTGGAACCACAAGAGATGAGGATTTCATTGAACATCTCTATGTTGCAACAATGCACAATACAATGCTGTTTTTCACCTCTAAAGGCAAATGCTACTGGCTCAAAGTTTATGAAATACCTGAAGGTTCCAGAACCTCCAAAGGAAGAGCTCTGCAAAATTTGATAAATATTGAGTCGGATGATAAGGTAAAGGCGTTTATAAATGTCAAAAACCTTAATGATCCCGAATATATCAACAACAACTTCATTGTTTTGTGCTCAACAAAAGGTCTTATTAAAAAGACCTCTCTGGAAGCCTATTCCAGGCCCCGTTCAAATGGGATCAATGCCATTACGGTCAGGGAGAACGACGAATTACTGGAGGCAAGGATGACCAATGGATCCCATCAAATAATGTTGGCGGTTAAATCGGGCCGGGCTATCAGATTTCCTGAATCTTACGTCAGACCAATGGGGAGAACGGCATCAGGTGTAAGAGGAATAAAACTTGATAATGATGAAACCGATATGGTAATTGGCATGATTACTGTAGAGGATAAAGAGAAAGATGTTTTTGTTGTGTCAGAAAATGGTTATGGTAAACGTTCCAGTATCGACGACTACCGTATTACCAATAGGGGAGGTAAAGGAGTGAAAACCATTAATATAACTGAAAAAACCGGAGATCTTATAGCGTTGAAGGATGTAACGGACGATGACGACCTGATGATCATAACCCAACAAGGAAACATTTTAAGGAGTCCGGTCGCCTCGATTAGGGTTATGGGAAGGGCAACCCAGGGAGTACGCCTTATTAACCTCAAAGAAAATGACACAATCGCATCTGTCGCTATTGTTGAGGTCGATGAGGACGATCAGGAGATGGAAATAACTGATAATAACGAAATTAATGGCACTACTGACACTAATAACCTTGAAACAGGGGATAATGATCCTGTTAATTGATTTTTTATATTAGTTGATTTTTTGCCGTATATATTATAAATTTGTGTTACTTTTGAGAAATTTTTAAGAAATCCCAAATAAGAGAAAATAATTATGAAAAAGATTTTATTGTTTTTTGTCGCGATCAGCATTACCCTAGGCGGGATGGCCCAAAAGGGAAAGGTAACCTCCGCACTGAGCTTGATAGATCAGGGCGACCTGGAGAAAGCAAAAACTGCGCTCGACGAGGCTTTAGTTCATCCTAAAACCAAAGATTTTGCCAACACATACTTTGCTTTGGGAAAACTTGCCCAGGCTGTTTATGACTCGAAAGATTCAAAATACAGCTCATATTTTAAGGATCCGTTGGCAGAATCCTACGCCGCATATCAAAAAGCTCTTGCTCTTGACCCAAAAAAGACCACTTCAAACAGGATTTTGACAAGTATGTCTTACAATTTGTTGGTGATAAGTTTCGGAGATCAGGGTGTAAGTAAATTTCAGGAAGGTGACTACTCAAGTGCGCTTGAATCGTTCAGTACCCAGATAGAAATAATGGGAAGCGATTTCTATGTAGGAGCAATCGATACAGGTATCTATTACAATGCCGGTCTGGCAGCATTGAGCGCCCAAAAATATGAAGAGGGAGCAAAGTATTTCCAGAAATGTATAGATTATAATTATATGGGCATAACTCCTCACTTCCAATTAGCTGAATGTTATACCGGAATGGGACAACCGGCTAAAGCTGAGCAATATCTATTGGATCTTCCCAAATTATATCCCGATGACAAAAACATAGTTTTGTCGCTTATCGATATGTACATTAAAAACAATCAGTTTGAAAAAGCCATCCAGTATATTGACATAGCCAAAGCTGATGATCCCACCAATTACAGCCTATATTATGCGGCTGGAATAATGTACCTGAACCAGAATTATTTCGATGAGGCTATCGAAAACCTGACAAAAGCCCATGAGCTGAACGCAAACTCTTTCGATACTAATTATGGCTTAGGCGCGGCCTATATCAATTATGGTGGAGATATTTTCCTCAAAGCGAACGACATTATTGATATCAATGAATATAATGAAGCTGTAGAGGAGGCTAACACACAATATATGAAAGCACTTCCATTCCTGGAAAAAGCTTTGGAATACGATCCTGATAATTTGGATGTCATGAGAAGCCTGCAGGAACTCTATTTCAGATTGAGACAAAAAGATGAATCTCTGAACATAAAATACCAGGAGATAAGAGCTAAAATCCAATCACTGGAATAAAAATCTAAAAATTATCCTGTTGGACAGGAATATCGAAAAGCGCGCTAACAACGCGCTTTTTTTATTGGAACATATAAAATTTTCAAAACAACAAAAAGAGGGGGAGTATCCAACGATCTTAAGTCATAAAATATTTGATTATTTTTATCCTCTATTTGACATAATAGATATTATAGGCTTTTATAATAATATTTGATTTTTACTGTTATATGGCGTCCATCTAATTGTTGTTAAAGCAATTTGATTATTCAATACAATCGAGAACATCGCCAATAACAGCGTTAAAATCCATTCCCCCTGTGGAACTGGGAGAATATCCAAGAATCACAATAACAATATCTTCCGAAGGAATAATAAATATCTGTTGACCGTCATGTCCTGAACAGTAATAAAGATCTTCAGGCGCTGAAGCAAGCCTTTTTCCCCGGTTCAGCCAAAATGAGGAGCCATACCGTCCATCGCTGTCGACAGTTTCACTGACAGTATAATCCACCCATCCCTCGGGCAAAACCCTGGTTCCGTCAAACACCCCGTCTTCAAGGTACAACAACCCAAATCTGGCGTAATCCCTCGCGGTAGCGTACAAATAAGAGGATCCTACCATAGTCCCGTCCACATCAACCTCAAATACAGCGCTCGTTATCCCAATCTGATAAAACAAACTGTCGTACACATACCTATAATAGTCGTTTTTATCGGCAAACTCCTTTTTAATGAGATAATTGACAATATTGGTCGAGCCTGAAGAATAATACCAATGTTCCCCCGGCTCAAACTCCAAAGGCTTTTTTATCGCGAACCTGGCCATATCGCCCTTACAATGAAGCATCACGTTTACATCCGATCTGCTTCCGTAATCTTCATTCCACGCCAATCCGCTCTGCATTCTCATAAGATCGTCAATAGTGATTGTTTTTCTATCATCTTTTCCCCATTCTTCGATATCTACAGGCTCGTATATATCCAAGATCTTGTCTCCCGATAATGACCCCACGATGGCGTTTGTAAAACTCTTGGCCATTGACCAGCTCAAAAAACGGGTATCCTCGTTCAAACCTTCCATGTATTTCTCGGCAACCGGAATGCCCTTGTAAACTACCATAAAGGCAAACGGAGTTCCCCCGTAACTTTTATTGGAAACCAAATTCTCCGTTATTTTGGTCAGCTTATCTATGTCAACATCATTTGGAATTGAATCAGGCATTATATCTCCTTTTGGCCAGTCAATAGTATCACGGGAATAATCGGGCAGAATATCATTGGGAAACCTCTCCTCCAATAACTTGTTTATAGTGACATCCCTTACCAGGGTTACACCGTATCCTTCCCTATAAACAGCTTTTGATGATGACCATAAGAACCTGCTCTTCACGATCTTATTCTCATAGTCAACTCTGTTTTTTGTAAACTTAATGGGCATGAAACTCAAATCTATTGCTTCAATCTCAGATGCCTCCCTGCCAGCTACAAATACTCCGGAACATAAATTCTTGGCCGCATAACCTGTAATTATTGGCATTAAAGTAGATAGATATACCGCACCTGCAATAATTGTTATCGCCAATAACAATAAAACTATTTTAAGGAATTTACGGGTTTTCATAGGTTAGAGTTTTTAAGGTCCTTTTTTTACCAAATTTAACGTTTTAACGCGAAAAAAAATATTTAACCGCCCAATCTCATCAACCCAAAGAGCAGCCCTTGTACGTGGGGATCTTTCTAAAGCGAAGACTATGTGGAGTAACTTCAAGATATTCATCATCTTTGATAAGTTCCATAGATTCTTCAAGGGAAAATACAAGTTTTGGCGTTATTTTTAGATTATCATCCGATCCGGAAGCCCGCATATTGGTCAATTTTTTGCCCTTTACAACGTTGACCTCAATATCACCCGAGCGGGTACTCTCCCCTATCACCTGTCCTTCATAAACCTGTTCACCGGGATCAATATAAAATCTTCCTCTATCCTGGAGCCTGTCTATCGCGTAACCTGTCGCCATCCCCTGTTCCAGGGAGATTAACGAGCCATTCTGGCGAGTAAAAAGATCGTCACCTTTATATTGTCCGTATGCCCTGAACCTGTGATACATGGCCGCCTCACCTGAAGTAACTGTTAACATGTTGTTTCTCAAACCTATAATGCCCCTTGTAGGTATATCGAATTCCAAATGGGTCATATCCCCTTTCGACTCGATTGTTATCATCTCTCCTCTCCGCTGGGTGACCAATTCAATAACCTTGCCCGACAAATTGGATGGTACTTCAACCGTAAGTGTCTCATATGGCTCACACTTCACACCATCAATTACCTTTATTATGACCCTGGGCTTGCCCACTTGAAGTTCATATCCTTCTCTGCGCATTGTTTCGATCAAAACTGATAAATGCAGAACACCCCTTCCATAAACATTAAATTTATCTTCGGAATCGGTTTCTTCGACCCTAAGAGCAAGATTTTTTTCTGTCTCCTTAACAAGACGGCTCCTTATGTGTCTTGATGTGACAAACTTCCCCTCCTTTCCAAAAAATGGAGAATCGTTTATGGTGAACAGCATGCTCATCGTTGGCTCATCAATCTGAATTCTCTGAAGAGCTTCCGGATTGACAAGATCGGCCAAGGTATCCCCTATCTCAAAATCCTCCAGTCCCGTTACAGCGCACAAGTCGCCGCACCTTACACTCTCAACCTTTGTTCTGCCCAGACCTTCAAAAACATATAACTCCTTTACTTTTACTTTTTTAAGTTCACCATCCTTTTTGCATAAGGTATATTCTGTTCCTGTTTTGATATCGCCCCTAAAGACTCTTCCAATAGCTATTCGTCCCGTATAGCTCGAAAAATCGAGGGAGGCTATCTGCATTTGAGCGGTTCCTCCAATATATTTGGGTTCAGGAATCTGATCCAGGATCGTATCAAGCAAAAAAGTAATATTGTCGGTCCGGCTTTTCCAGCTTTCTCCCATCCAACCCTGTTTGGAAGAACCAAATACTGTCGCGAAATCAAGTTGATCATCGGAAGCGTTAAGATTGTACATCAATTCAAAAATATCCTGCTGAACTTCATCAGGTCTGCAATTTTCTTTATCAACTTTATTGATAACTACTATAGGTTTTAGTCCCAAGAGTATAGCTTTATCAAGTACAAACCTTGTCTGTGGCATTGGTCCCTCAAAAGCATCTACAAGTAAAAGGACTCCATCCGCCATCTTCAACACCCTTTCTACTTCGCCTCCAAAATCAGCGTGTCCCGGAGTATCAATAATATTGATTTTCGCTCCATTATAATTAACAGAGACATTCTTGGAAACTATTGTCATGCCTCTTTCCCTTTCCAGGTCATTATTGTCGAGTACCAGCTCCCCAACCTCTCTCCTCTGGTCAATAACCCTACATTCCTGGATTATCCTGTCTATCAAGGTCGTTTTGCCATGATCAACATGGGCAATGATAGCAATATTACGTAATGGTTGCATATTTTAAAAATAAGTGAGCAAAGGTAAATTTTAATTTTAGTTCGTGTTAATTATTGTCAACAAAAGCTGAACATATCGGTATTATGTGATCTGAGCGATAAAAAGTATCCCTACGCATTGTTGATATTATCCGCAATAGTGATCCCGCCTATTAAAATTAATCACAAAAATGAGACCTAGAAAATAATAAATTCTAATTTGGCTAACACTATTCCAAATAGTATTACTTTTGGAACGATGGGCGGGTTATGACAGATACAATTAGATGAAAACTATAATAACAATAAAGTGAAAATAATTGGAAATATTATATGGGTATTGTTTGGAGGTCTGATTATTGCCATAGAGTATTTAATCGGCAGTATTGTTCTAATGATAACCATAATCGGAATCCCGTTCGGCATACAAACACTCAAATTGGCGACATTGGCTATATGGCCTTTCGGCAGAACAACAAAAGTCCATGCCAGGGCATCCGGATGCCTGTATATTATCATGAATTTTATATGGTTAATAACAGCAGGAATAGCCACCGCATTGACCCATATTGTATTAGGCCTACTGTTTTATATAACAATAATAGGAATACCATTTGGAAACCAACACCTTAAACTAGCCAACATTGCGTTGACACCGTTTGGCCGGGATATAGTGAATTGTTAAATTGAACCTGGTCTAAATCCTATTTTGATTGTTCATTTTCAACTACAATCTCCATAATGTTGTTCAAATACCCCTTTGAGACAGGGATTGGCTTAATATCCTCGTGACTAAGAATAAGATAGGCTCTATTTTTTTCATTGTTGAACAACCTGATTTTTGACGTATTGACAATATAAGAACGGTGACAACGAACCAAAGAGGTTCCTTCAAATGTTTTCTCAAGGGTTTTGGTTCGACTTCTTAGCATATAAGTCGATATTTTATTGCCACTATCATAATAAATTTTAACATAATTGTCTTGAGACTCAATATAATATAAGGTATCAATATCCAGTGATAATTTCAGATTGCCCCTATTGTCCATAAGGTTGACCATTCGCTTTTCTTTTGTTGCGGTTCCATCCAAATCTCTTTTTTTCAAATCCTTGACCGCCTCTTCTTGTTCAAGGTAAGAGGCATAAAGGGTCATTATTACATAGGGTATGGATATAATTAAAACCAAACAAGCGGCGGCTTTTCCAAAAATCTCCCAAAATATTTCATTATCATCCATTATTATTAATGTTCTGGTGAACAGGCTGTAAAATATTATAAGGATAATGATTTCGGAAACTATCCAACATATATACTTAAAATAAGAAATTTCACTCTTTTTGCTAATTTTATAGATAATATATTTGCTTAGTGACAGTATCCCAATTGCGACGAAATAAAAAATCAACATCATAGATAACATCCTGTTATCCTTGAAACTAAACCATACTGTCGATGAAAACGGAGTATAGAATTTCATAAAAAAAACAGAAAATACCGTGATGAAGATCACCGATCCCGCCAATCGGCGTTTTTCGAGTAAATATTGTGGAATTTTGTCTTTCATTCTATCTGTTGTTATCGCGAATGTAATTCATTTCGCCACACATCAAAACGATTCACCACATGTTTGGCGGTTTTTATCACTTTACATCCATTATGCGCCACTTTTAGGCACTCAAAGATTTTTGAGTAAATACATTTGCCCGTCAACTTTTTTAATATAATGAGAAATGAAGATATCAGGAATAGGCTGTAGTCTGCCAGAATTAACCGTAACAAACGAGAAGCTGACGGAATTCCTGGAGACAAGCGATGAATGGATCAGAGAGAGAACGGGAATAAGAAAGAGACAGGTAATCTCCTCGGAAGAGTTGGAGGATTTAGCCGCGCAGTCCGCATTGAAAGCGATGTCGGACGCGAACGTAAAGGCGGAAGATATCGACTATATTATATGTTCAACAACCGCATACGAATATATGACACCATCTTTGGGTTGTATTGTGCAGGGAATTATTGGGGCGAACAATGCCGCTTCTTTTGATATAAACGCCGCTTGTAGTGGTTTCATCTACGCTCTGGATATAGCTGAATCTTTTTTAAGGAACCATGAGGATGTTGAAAATATTTTGATTATCTGTGCGGAACAGCCGACAAGAATAGTGGATTGGAACGATAGACGTACCGCTGTCCTGTTTGGCGATGCTGCCGGATCCGTGGTAGTCCAAAGGGGAGATAAATTAAAATCCATAAAAGTATCGTCTAAATCAAATAAGGAGATTCTCGCATATAAGAAATGCCTTGAACCCACCCCCTTCATTACAAAACCGGAAAAGACCATACCTCTTGTAATGCTTGGACAAGAGGTGTTCAAGGCTGCTGTCTCTTCATCTGTTGCCGATATAAAAGAGGTAATAAAGAAGAGTGGCATCACTAAAGATGATGTAGATTTATATGTTGTACATCAGGCAAATATAAGGATTATTGATGCCATTTGCCACCATCTCGGCGAAGTAGATACCAAATTTCCCCATAACATTGAAAATTATGGTAATACCTCTTCTGCCAGTACTCTTTTGCTTTTAGACGAACTTAAAAATTCGGGACGTCTGAATGAAGGCAATATTGTTGTTTTGAGCGCATTTGGTGCCGGCTTTACTACAGGGGCCTGCGTTTTGGAATGGTAGGCTCTTTGAATCCATATAAATCATATTAGATTGTTTATGAACAAAAGAATTGTAATCACGGGATTGGGAGTGATAACTCCTGTTGGAAACAGTGTTAACGAGTTTTGGAACAATATTATCAATGGAGTCTGTGGATTGGAAAATCTAGTAGGTTTTGATGAGTTCAACTGTCCTGTAAAAGTTGCGGGCCAAATCAAAAACTTCAATCCGACAGATTATGGAGTCGATGCTGGCACCGCCCGTAGAAGCGACCTCTATTGTCAGTTCGCTCTTGCCGCCGCTTCACAGGCAATGGCGGATAGCGGAATCGAGTCCGGAAAAAACATCTTACCGGAAAGATTGGGAGTTTATGTGGGTTCCGGAATAGGCGGGATAAACACCCTTATGAGAGAGGCAAAAAAACTCTACGAAGAGGGGGTTAACAGGATCTCTCCCCTATTCGTTCCTATGATGATAGGCAACATTGCCGCGGGTAATATCGCTATCAGATACAATGCGCAAGGCCCATGCCTTCCGATCGTTACCGCCTGCGCTACAGGCACCCATTCAGCCGGGGAAGCATACAGAGCCATAAAGCATGGTTACGCTGATGTTATTATCACAGGTGGGGCGGAAGCCGCGGTGCATCCTATTTCTATTGGAGGATTCGCGAACAGCAGGGCTCTTTCTATGTCTAAAAATCCTCTTGAAGCCTCGTTGCCTTTTGATAAGAGAAGAGATGGTTTTGTTATAGCCGAGGGGGCCGGAATCATGGTTTTTGAAGAGATGGAGCATGCTGTCAGCAGAGGCGCCAAAATATATGCCGAAGTTATTGGTTACGGAAACAGTTGTGATGCGTATCACTATACCGCTCCGCGACCTGACGCGTCCGCGGCCTCAAAAGCGATCAAAGAGGCATTATATGGCATCGATATTACCAATAAAACTATTTACATAAACGCTCATGGAACAGGCACTCCTTTAAATGACAAGACAGAAACTGCCGCGATAAAACTTGCCCTTGGTGAAGAGGCCGCTTATAAGGCAATAATAAGTTCCACTAAATCTATGACCGGCCATATGCTTGGAGCCACCGGAGCTGTCGAACTGATCGCTTCGGCTTTGGTTCTACAGGAAAATATAATTCCTCCAACTATAGGATTGAAAGAGAAAGATCCGGAATGTGATTTGGATTATACCCCAAATGTAGCGAGACGGGCTTCCGTTGATATCTCAATTTCAAATTCTCTTGGTTTTGGTGGCCACAACAGTTGTATCTCCCTTAAAAGATTGGAACATTAAAACAATATTTATATCAATAAAAGGTTATAGATCTAACCATTGAATGTATTTTTGTTATTTTTATGGAATGGAAAACAACAACAAATTATTAAAAGACAAAGTAGCTCTGATTACCGGCGCCGCGAGAGGTATTGGTAAGGCCATAGCTATAAAATTCGCCGAGAACGGGGCGAACATCGTTATTACCGATCTAGAGATGAATGATACCGCCCAAGAGACTATCAAAGAACTCGAGGGATTTGGCGTAAAGGTTATGGGGATAGCCTCTAATGCCGCAAATTTTGGGGATACCCACTCCGCTGTGGAAAAAATCATGAAAGAGATGGGTTCCATCGATATTCTGGTCAACAATGCCGGAATTACCAGAGATGGACTCATGATGAGGATGACAGAAGATCAGTGGGATTCAGTTATCACGGTTAACCTGAAATCAGCTTTTAACTATATACATGCGGTCACTCCTATTATGGCGCGACAGAGAGGAGGAAGCGTTATAAATATCTCCTCTGTTGTAGGTGTTTCCGGGAATGCTGGACAATGTAATTATTCGGCCTCCAAAGCCGGATTAATCGGGCTGGCAAAATCATTGGCCAAAGAGATGGGTCCAAGGGGCATAAGGGCAAATTGCATCGCACCGGGCTTTATCGCCACCGATATGACCGCCAAACTAACCGATCAGATAAGAGAGGAGTGGGCAAAACAGATACCCCTACGTAGAGCCGGAACACCCGAAGATGTAGCCAATGTGGCACTCTTCCTGGCAAGCGACCTATCCGGATATGTTAACGGACAGGTTATCCATTGCTGTGGAGGGATGAACACATAATCAATTATAAATAAAATGGAGCTATTTGCCTTATCGTAAAATCGCGCATTTGAATTTTCCTTGCCCCTACGGAATAATAACCCTTATAAAGTAAAACATTAGATAGTACCTTAATATATCGGAAATTCAGGTGTTTATACATCGATTATTCCGAACGGTAATGCGGTGAAAAAGGATGATATTCCAGCGGAAACGTAAAACCGGAACAAAAGACTACTGGTTCTCTGTTCTGGTAACTTTTAAGATTCCTTTTAGGGACTGTATCTTTCTTATAACACCGTATAAAACATCATTATTAGCAACTGTTATATTAAGTATTCCTTCAAATAGACCTTCATCTATTTTATAGCTAAAACTACGTACAGAGATATTGAACGACTTAAGAATTTCATCGATTCTGTTGATAATCCCCACCTCCTCGATACCGCTGATCCTGATCGATGAAAGAAATGAAGGCATGGTTTTAGTTGACGTCCAGGTGGCTCCAATAATCCTGTAAGGGTACCTCGCAAGCAAATTATTCGCGTTGGGACAACCCTTCCGATGTATTTTTATTCCATCTGATATTGTTACAAAACCAAATATGGGATCCCCAAATACAGGATTGCAACATTTGGCCAATTTATAATCGAGCCCTTCCACCCTGTTCTCAATAATCAAATAGTCGGCAGATTGGTCATACGACACTTCCTTAATTGATTCTTTTACTAAAGGATCATATGACAACGGTTGTTCGCTTACCTCGGATTCGTCCCTGCTAAGGATATTCTTAATTTCCAGTGGCTCTATCTTTCCGGTAGCAATCATAAAATAGAGATCCTGTGCCAGTTTCAAACTATAATGATTGAGCAATTTCTGGATTGTCATGTCATTATACCCTATCTTCCAGTTTTTAAGTCTCCGGGTCAGAATCTCCTTACCCTCAGCGGCAGCTTTTACCTTCTCTTCATTCAGTGCCTGCCTTATCCTGGATTTTGCTTTGTTCGTAACGACAAAGTTTAACCAATCCTGCTTTGGCTTCTGGTTTTTCGAACGGATAATATCTACGTGATCACCATTTTCCAAAATGTGCTTAATGGTTACGTTCTTGCCATTTACCTTTCCTCCCACACAAGATGTTCCAACGGCCGTATGTATATCAAACGCGAAATCAAGAACGGTAGACCCAACGGGCAATTGTCTGATATCCCCTTTAGGGGTAAATACAAAAACCTCGTCAGAATAAAGTCCGGATTTAACCTGATCCAGGAACGCCTTATCCTCTTTTTCCGTGGATTCCAATACCTCCCTCATCCTTGAGATCCAAACGTCGAGTCCACCCTCTCCTTTTACACCCTTGTACTTGAAATGAGCCGCCAAACCTCTTTCAGCTATTTCATCCATTCGTTCAGTACGTATCTGAACTTCAACCCAACGCCCACGGGGACCAACAACCGTAGCATGCAGAGATTCATATCCATTAGATTTGGGTACAGACAGCCAGTCCCTCAATCTACTGGGATTAGGTTGATAAAGATCGGCTACAATCGAATAAACACGCCAACAATCCGATTTTTCGTTTTCGGGCATACTATCGAGTATAATCCGGATAGCGAACAGATCATAAACCTCCTCAAAAGTCACACCCTGCCTCTTCATCTTCTTCATAATAGAGTGAATAGATTTGGTTCGACTTTTGATGTGAAAATTGAAACCTTGTTTTTCTAAAGCGACTTGTAGAGGAGCGATAAACTCCTTAGCGTACTTATTGCGGGATGACACCGTCTGTTTCAGCTTCTCTTCAATGAATTTGTATTGATCAGGCTCCAGAATCTTCACAGACTGATCCTCCATTTCCGATTTTATACTGTAAAACCCTAAACGATGAGCTAAAGGAGCATATAAAAAATAGGTCTCTGAAGCTAAAAGAAGCCTCTCTTTATCGGGCACCTTATCTATTTGTCTCATATATTCCAGGCGTTCGACCAACTTGATCAAAATAACCCTGATATCGTCCGCCAAACTCAAAAGCAGTTTTTTGAAGTTCTCGGCCTGGTAGGTCGACTGCATCGAATCAACATTGCTTATACGGGACAAGCCTTCGAGAATCTCTACGGCCTTGGATCCAAACTCTTTCTTTATATAATCATAATCAATATTCTGATTATCTGATGAATCATGCAATAAGGCAGTAACTATTGAAGTGACTCCTAAACCCATCTCAACAACAACCATTATGGCTACGTTTATTGAGTGGATTATCAAAGGTTCTCCGGTAATTGTCAACCTGTCTCCATAAACATTGACGGC